>JAQGNC010000083.1 GCA_028292065.1 Betaproteobacteria bacterium | reverse complement strand
CGGCTGGTCGAGCGCACTCTGGCCGCCGACGGCGCGCCCGATCCGGCGCTGATGGCGCGCGCGCTCGCCATCTTCGAGCGCTGCTACGCGCAGGTGAACGGCAGGCACACCACGCTCTACCCCGGTGTGAAGGAAGGACTCGACGAGTTGCGCGCGCAGGGCTTTCCTCTCGCGTGCGTGACGAACAAGTCGGGCCGCTTCACCCTGCCGCTCCTCGACAACGTCGGCCTCGCGGAATATTTCACGACCGTGGTCTCCGGCGACACCCTCGCCCGCAAGAAACCCGACCCCGACCCGCTGCTGCACGCGGCGGCGGTGCTCGAGATCGCACCGCGCGACATGCTGATGATCGGGGACTCGCTCAACGACACCCAGGCCGCGCGCGCGGCGGGATGCCCGGTGTTCTGCGTGACCTACGGCTACAACGAAGGGCACGACGTGCGCGACCTGGATACCGACGCGCTCGTCGATTCGCTCGTCGATGCCGCCGCACTGATCGAGAAAGCATGACCGAGACCGAATTCAGGCGCCTCGCCGACGCCGGTTTCAACCGCGTGCCGGTGGTGCTCGAGACTTTCGCCGATCTCGACACCCCGCTGTCGGTTTACCTGAAGCTCGCGAACGAGCCTTATACGTATCTGCTGGAATCGGTCGTCGGCGGAGAGCGTTTCGGCCGCTATTCATTCATCGGTCTCGCGGCTTCGAGCCGCCTCGAAGTTCGCGGCTACGAGTGCGTCGAGATCGAAGCGGCACGCGAAGTGTCGCGGCGCACCGTGGACGACCCGCTGGCCTTCGTGCAGGCGTATCTCGATCGCTATAAAACCGCCGAAGACCCGCGGCTTCCGCGTTTTTGCGGCGGGCTCGTCGGTTACTTCGGTTACGAGATCGTGCAGTACATCGAAAAGCGCGTCGGGCGCGCGCCCAAGGCCGATCCGCTCGGGCTTCCCGACATCGTGCTCCTCGTCTCCGAGGAGATCGCGATCGTCGACAACCTCTCGGGGAAGCTCTCGCTCGTCGTTTACGCCAGACCCGGCGAGCCCGGCGCGTACGAACGCGCGCGAGCGCGGCTCGCCGAGCTGCTGCAGAAGCTGCGCGCGCCGGTCGAGATCCCGCCCGACGTCCACGGACCTTCGGAGCCCGCGGTCTCCGGTTTCGGCCAGAGCGCGTATCACGCCGCGGTCGACAAGGCGAAGCGCTACATCTACGAAGGCGACATCATGCAGGTCGTGCCTTCGCAGCGGATGTCGAAGCCGTTTCGCGCGACGCCGCTGGCGCTGTATCGCGCGCTGCGCACGCTGAACCCGTCGCCGTACATGTACTACTTCGATCTCGCGGACTTCCACATCGTCGGCGCTTCGCCCGAGATCCTGGTCCGCCTCGAAGGCGAAAACGTCACGGTGCGTCCGATCGCCGGCACCCGCAGGCGCGGGGCGACGCCTGAAGAAGACGCCGCGCTCGCCGAAGAGCTGCTCACCGACGCCAAAGAGCGCGCCGAGCACATCATGCTGGTCGATCTCGGCCGCAACGACGCGGGGCGCGTGACCCAGACCGGCAGCGTCCGAGTCACCGAGCAGATGGTCGTCGAGCGCTATTCGCACGTGATGCACATCGTCTCGAACGTCGAAGGTAAGTTGAAGCCGGGGCTCAAGGCGATCGACGTGCTGCGGGCGACTTTTCCCGCGGGGACGGTGTCGGGCGCGCCGAAAGTGCGCGCGATGGAAATCATCGACGAGCTCGAGCCGGTCAAGCGCGGGGTGTATGCGGGCGCCGTCGGCTACCTCGGTTTCCACGGCAACATGGACGTGGCGATCGCGCTGCGCACCGCGGTGATCAAGGACGGCACGCTTTACGTGCAGGCGGGCGGCGGTGTGGTCGCCGATTCGGAGCCCGAAGCCGAGTGGCAGGAAACCCAGAACAAGGCTCGCGCACTTTTGCGTGCGGCCGAGATGGCGGAGTCGGGGCTCGACACGCGCTGGGACTGACGCGGCACTACGCGGCGCGCGCCACTGCGGGTGACGCGCGATTTCCGTCGAATCGGGCGCAATAATTGCAAACTCGACGGGATGCGAAAACTATTCACCGACTACGACGTGTGGTCCTTCCACAAGCCCGAGCCCGAAGTCTGGAACTGGAAACGGACTTCACCGGACGGTGAAATCCTCCTCGAAGGCCGCGGCGCTTTCGGCAGCTTCGACGACTGCGTCGCGGACGCGCGCCGGCACGGCTACACCGGCTCGATCTCGGTCACGTCCTAGACGAAGAGCGCGCGCAGCCGCTCGAGGTATGCGCCCGCCTCCGGGCCGCCTTCCGCAGGCGCCCAGCTTCCCCATTCCTTGTCGGTCCGAACGTCGTACGGCCCCGCTTTGACCTCGAAGAACACCGAGCCTGGCTCAAGCGACACGATCGCGTGAAAAACACCGGCGGGCACGTGCGCGCCGAGCGTCTCCCCGCCCGCACGCAGGAGCGTTGCGCTGGTCACGTCGCCCGCGCCGTCGAACAGCACGAGCCCGCACGCCCCGCGCAGCACCACGAAGGTCTCGCCCTTGAGCGCCTCGGTATGGCGATGCGGGCGGATGTACGAATCGGGCTCGACCGCATTGAGGAAGCGGTGCGCGGGGTGCGACGCGCTTTCGTGAAAATCGCGGTTCGTGCGGCGTCGCGGCGCATTGCGCGCGGCGGCGCTGAGCGCGTCGAGGTCGTTCGTGCCGAAGAAGACGGGTGAGGTTTTATCGATCTTCATGAGGGTTTTCGGCGGACTCGAGATGATGGGCGAGGGTATTCAGAAAATACGATGCCGGCCCCGGAGTTTGCCAGCACATCAGTGCTGACAGTTTAGCCGTAGAGCACGTACAAGCCGTCGCGATGCTGATTTCGAGTAGGTGCCGGTGCCGGCCGAGGCTGCGAGGCCCGTGCGATAATCCAGCGCAGGGCGGGCAGGGCGCACGAAAGCGGGTATTCATGCGGGTATTCAGCTGTCGGCATCGCTCCAAATCATTGCCAAAGTTAGGCTGACTATGCTGCTGATGATCGACAACTACGATTCCTTTACCTACAACCTCGTGCAATACCTGGGGGAGCTGGGCGAGGACGTGGTCGTGCGCCGCAACGACGAGATCACGCTCGACGAAGTCGAGGCGCTGAAACCCGAGCGCATCGTCGTCTCGCCCGGGCCGTGCACGCCGAACGAGGCCGGGATCTCGGTCGCGCTGATCGAGCGCCTCGCCGGCAGGACGCCTATCCTCGGGGTGTGCCTGGGGCATCAAAGCATCGGCCAGGCTTTCGGCGCCAGGATCGTCCACGCCCGCCAGCTCATGCACGGCAAGACCTCGAAGATTTTCCACAACGGCGAAGGGGTGTTTCGCGGGCTGCCGAATCCGTTTCTCGCCACGCGCTATCACTCGCTGGTGATCGAGCGCGAGAGCCTGCCCGAGTGCCTCGAAATCACCGCGTGGACCGAGGACGGCGAGATCATGGGCGTGCGCCACAAGACCCTCGCCGTGGAAGGGGTGCAGTTCCATCCCGAATCGATACTCACCGAGCACGGGCACGACCTGCTCGACCATTTCCTGAAAGACGAAGCGCGATGACGCCGCAGGAAGCGCTCACCCGGGTCATCGAGCACCGCGAGATCTTCCGCGACGAGATGCTCGGGTTGATGCGCGGCATCATGACCGGCGAAGTGCCCCCGACGCTGATCGCCGCGATACTGATCGGGCTCAGGGTCAAGAAAGAAACGATCGGCGAGATCGCCGCAGCCGCCGAAGTGATGCGCGAATTCGCAATCCGCGTTCCGGTCGAGGACGCGCCGAACCTGATCGACACGTGCGGCACCGGCGGCGATTCAGCTCAGTCGTTCAATATCTCGACCGCGGCAATGTTCGTCGCGGCCGCCGCGGGCGCGAAGATCGCGAAGCACGGCGGGCGCTCGGTCTCGAGCAAGTCGGGCAGCGCTGACGTGCTCGAAGCGCTCGGCGCCCGGATCGATCTCACGCCCGCGCAGGTCGCGCGCACGATTCGTGAGGCCGGCATCGGCTTCATGTTCGCGCCCAATCACCACAGTGCGATGAAATATGCCGCGCCGGTGCGCAAGGAGCTCGGCGTGAAGACGCTTTTCAACATCCTCGGTCCGCTCACCAATCCCGCGGGCGCGAAGCAGCAGGTCATGGGCGTTTTCCACCCGGATCTGGTCGGCATACAGGCGCGGGTGCTGCAGCGCCTCGGCAGCCGCCGCGTGATGATCGTCCACGGGGTCGAAGGGCTCGATGAGATCGCGCTTTCCGGGGCGACGATGATCGCCGAGTTGAAGGACGGGGACATTCGGGAATATACGGTGAGTCCTGCCGATTTCGGCCTCACGGCGGCCGACTCACAAACGATCAGGGTCACGACGGTGGACGAATCGAAAGCGATGATGCTGGCCGCCCTCGAGAACACGACGGGCCCGGCTCGCGACATCGTCGCACTCAACGCCGGCGCGAGCATTTACGTCGCGGGGGTCGCGCCGACCTTGGCGCACGGCGTCCAGCTCGCGCTCTCGACGATCGCGAGCGGCGCCGCCCGTCGCAAAGTCGACGAGTTCGTCGCGAGCACGCAGGCAGCGCGCGCATGAGCGACATCCTCAAACGCATCCTCGCGGTCAAGGCGGAAGAAGTCGCCGCCGCGCGTGCCGCAAAACCGCTCGCGGATGTCGCCGCGGCTGCGCGCGACGCTGCGCCGGCGCGTGACTTCGCCGGTGCGCTCCGCGCGAAGCTCTCGGCGGGATTACCCGGCGTGATCGCCGAAATCAAGAAAGCAAGCCCGAGCAAAGGCCTACTGCGCGAGCCGTTCGACCCGGCGGCGATCGCGCGCAGCTACGAGCGCCACGGCGCCGCGTGTCTTTCGGTGCTGACCGACACCCAGTTCTTCCAGGGGCGGCTCGAAGACCTCAAGCTCGCGCGAGCCGCGTGCGGGCTGCCGGTGTTGCGCAAGGACTTCATGATCGACGCCTACCAGGTCTACGAAGCGCGCGCGGCGGGCGCCGATTGCATCCTGCTGATCGCGGCTGCGCTGTCCGACGATTCGATGCGCGAGCTCGAGGATGTCGCGCTGGCGCTCGGCCTCTCGGTGCTGGTCGAAGTGCACGACGGCGCCGAGCTCGACCGCGCGCTGCATCTGAGGACCGCGCTCGTCGGCATCAACAACCGCAACCTGCGCACTTTCGAGACGCGGCTCGAGACCACGCTCGATCTGCTCGAGCGCATACCCGATGGCCGCATCGTCGTCACCGAAAGCGGCATCCTCGCGCCGGCAGACGTGGCTCGCATGCGCGAGCGCCACGTCGGCGCTTTTCTGGTCGGCGAAGCTTTCATGCGTGCGCCAGATCCGGGAGCCGAGCTCGACCGCCTGTTTGGAGCCGCCGCATGATAGACATCGACCGACTGATCGTGAGCTTCGACCGGGGGCTGCGCACCTTGTTCGGGCCTGCGGCATCCGCACGACCGACGCCGGGCGGCGACCTGCCCGAGCGTGAAATGGACGACGCGCAGCGCCGCCACGCCGCAGCGCTCATGCGCGTGAATCACACCGGCGAAGTCTGTGCGCAGGCGCTCTACCAGGGGCAGGCGCTGACCGCGCGCAGCCCCACTGCGCGGGCCGCGCTCGAGCGCGCCGCGCAGGAAGAGACCGAGCACCTCGCGTGGACCGGCAGCCGCATCGACGCGCTCGGCGGCCGTAAAAGCGTGCTCAACCCGCTCTGGTACGCGGGGTCGTTCGCGATGGGCGCGGCGAGCGGCTTACTCGGCGATCGCTGGAACCTCGGCTTTCTCGCCGAGACCGAGCGGCAGGTGGTCGAGCACCTCGACGAGCACGCGCGAAAGCTGCCGCCCGACGATCACAAAAGCCGCGCAGTGATCGAGGAGATGCGGCGCGACGAGGAGCGTCACGCCACCACGGCGTACCAGCACGGCGCGGCCGAGCTCCCGCTGCCGGTGCGCGGCCTCATGCGCATCGCGTCGAAAGTGATGACGCGAACGACGTACTGGTTGTAGACCTCAGAAGTCACAGGTCGAAAAGAATCGCGCAAGGAGCGAACGCCGCGCGCCGCAGTGCTTCTTGCGCACCGGCGCGTTCAGCCTTCGCCGTTCACGGCGCTTCGACGATCTCGAAATCGTGCGTGATCGCAGCGGTCTTGCCGAGCATGATCGATGCCGAGCAATACTTGTCGGCTGAAAGGTGAACGGCG
>JAQGNC010000061.1 GCA_028292065.1 Betaproteobacteria bacterium | reverse complement strand
CGACGATCTGGGCCGCTGGGTCGAGTGGGCCGCGGACCGTCTCGGCGTCGAGGCCGAGCCGGTAGACACCGCTCACCCGCAGCTCGGGCAGGTGATCGCCGGCGCGGGACCGGCGCTCGTGCAGCTGGCCGCGGGCGGCGGGCTGCATTTCCTCCTGCTCCTGCGCTGCCGCGCCGGCGTGGCTCACCTCATCGGGCCGGACCTGCGCGTGCACCGTCGCGGCGCCGAAGGCCTGCGCTCTGCCCTCTCGGCGCGCTACGAGGCGCCGCACGAGCCTGAGATCGAGCGCCTGCTCGACACCGCCCAGGTGCCCGCACGCAGGCGCACCCGCGTGCGCTCGGCGATGCTGCGCGAGCGCCTCGCCAATCAGCGGATCGGCCGCTGCTGGCTGCTGCGCGTGCCGGCTTCGGCGGGGTTCTGGCGCCAGCTCGTGCACGCTCGCGTGCCGCGGCGAGTGAGCGCGATGATCGGGGTCTTCGCGGCGGTGTACGCGCTCGAGATCGTCGGGTGGGGTCTCATCGGCCGCACCACGCTCGACGGCCGGCTCGATCTGGGGTGGCTCGCGGCGTGGGGCCTGATGGTGCTCTCGCTGGTTCCGCTGCGGCTGCTCGGCGGCTGGCTCGACGCGACTTTCGCGCTCGACGTGGGCCGCATGCTCAAGACCCGGCTCCTGGCGGGCGCGTTGAAGATCGACCTCGAAGTGGTCAGGAAACAAGGCATCGGGCAGCTTCTGGGCCGCGTCATGGAATCGCAGGCGCTCGAGTCACTCGCGCTGAACGGCGGCTTCGGCGTGCTGGTTGCGCTGCTCGAGCTCGGGTTCGCGGCATTGATCCTCGCAGCGGGCGCAGGCGGGCTGCTGCACGTGCTGCTGCTGGCCGGATGGCTCGCGGTCTCGGTGGGCTTGAGCTGGAGATACCTCTTGCGCGTTCGCACGTGGACGCTCATGCGCCTGGCGATGACCCACGATCTCATCGAGCGCATGGTCGGGCACCGCACCCGCCTCGCGCAGGAGCGCGCCGGGCGCCGCGACGAGCAGGAGGACCGCTCGATGAAGGATTACCTGAACACGTCGCGGTCGATGGATCTGGCCATCGCGCCGGTCGCCGGGGGCATGGCGCGAGGCTGGATGCTCCTCGGCCTGATCGGGCTCGCGCCCGCTTTCGTGAGCGGCACCGCGAGCGCCGCAGGGCTCGCGATCGCGCTGGGCGGGATGCTCCTCGCGAACCGTGCCCTGTCCGGGATTTCCAACGGGCTCGCGGCGCTGTCGCGCGCCGGTCTCGCGTGGTCGCAGGTCTCGACGCTGTTCCACTCCGCCCGGAAGACTTCGGACAGCGGCCCTTTCCTGACAAACGCGCAGCTCGCAGGCGCAAGCGACGCCGACGCCGCGCCGTCGAAGCTGATCGAAGCGAGCAGCCTCGTCTTCCGCTACGGGCCCGAAGGCGAACCGGTGCTCCGCGGCGCTGACCTCGCGGTCGAGCACTTCGATCGCATCCTGCTCGAAGGCGCGTCCGGCGGCGGCAAGTCGACGCTCGCCTCGCTGCTGACCGGGCTGCGCACTCCCGGCTCCGGCCTGCTCCTCATGAAAGGGCTCGATCGCCACACCCTCGGAGACACGTGGCACAAGCTCGCCACCGAAGCGCCGCAGTTCCACGAGAACCACATCCTCACCGGCACCCTCGGCTTCAACCTGCTGATGGGGCACAACTGGCCGGCGACCGACGCCGAGCTGGACGAGGCGAAGGCGCTCTGCGTCGAGCTCGGCCTGGGCGAGCTCATCGAGCGCATGCCTTCAGGGATGATGCAGATGGTCGGCGAGACCGGCTGGCAGCTCTCGCACGGGGAGAAGAGCCGCATCTTCCTCGCGCGGGCGCTGCTCCAGAACGCGCAGTTCACGGTGCTCGACGAAAGCTTCGCCGCACTCGACCCGCAGACCCTCGAAAAATGCCTCGACTGCGCGTTCAGGCGGGCACGCACCCTGATGGTGATCGCGCACCCCTGAGCGGTTTCGCGCCGATCCGCTGCGAGGGTATGCGCTTTGCCTTCCCTCGGCTGTTTACCTGCGGAGGTAAGGCAAGGTCATGAATCGATGGCGTTTTTACCAGGGTCTGCGCAACGAGTGGCGGTGGTACGAGCTCGGCGAAAACGGCCGCGTGCTGCGCGCGTCGGACCACGCTTTCGACGAGCTGGCGGGGTGCATGCAAAACGCCTCCGCCCACGGGTTCGACGGCCGTACGTGTCACGTACACACGCGGGGCGCCGCACAGCCGCGGTCTGCGGACTCGGCTCGCGTCATGGTTTCCTGACAGCGCCGCGCCGCGCGCCGGGCTACAGTCCTGCGCAGAGCACACCCGAGTCCCTCAGCAATGCGGGTGCGCTTCGCCGCCGCGGTTTCCCCCACGGTAGTTCGGCGGCCGCCGCCGACGTCGCCTTGCGCGCGTCGGCGGTTTTTCTTTCCCCACTCTCCCGGTAGCGCAGAGCCTGTCCTGAGCCTGTCGAAGGACAGGCTCTGCGCTACTCGTCCAGCGGCTCGAGCTTGATGATCGACGCGCCGTGATTGCTGCCGACCCAGAAGCTCACCGGCGTGGTCGAGTTGTCCACGAAGACACGGCGGATGTTCGTGGACCGCGGCAGCAAGTACTCGACGAACTGCCCGGTTTTCGGATCCAGGCGCGACACCCGGTCATTCAACATCGAGCCTGTCCACGCCTCGCCTCGCCTGTCGACGGTGACGTCGTAGGGGCCCGACCACGGCGTCGGCACTTCCCACTCCCTGAACTGCTCGGTCCTGGTGTCGAACATCCCGATACGGTTGCCGCGGTACTGCCCGAACCATATGCGGTCTTCAGCGTCCATCATGCCGCGGCGCGGTCCCGAGCTCTTGGTCGGCGTTTCGAAGAGCGTGATTTTGCCGGTCTTCGCATCGATCCTGCCGATCGTTTCGCGGCCGATGTCGGTAAACCATCCGTTGTTCTTCGAATCCGATATCACGTCGTAGATGTTGTGGCCGACGGGCGAATCCTTGAAAGGCTCCCAGGTTTCCCATTTGCCGGTCTTCAGGTCGATCCGGTGCACGCCGGCGAAGCCGTTGTTCTGCGCCCACACCTTGCCGTCGACTCCGATGTTCATCGGGCTGGTCATGTTGATCTGGGTGTTGGGCCGGTTCCATTCCGGCGGCGCCGACCAGATTTGCAGCTTCCCGGTCTTCGCGTCGAGCTTGCCGATCGCTGCCTGGTACATCATGCCGAGCCACAGGTTCTCATCGCGGTCGAGACGGATCGACAGCGCTCCGAGCGGCGAGCCTTTCTTGATCTCGGGCACCGGTATTTCGACGAGCTTGCCGGTCTTCGGATCGAACTTTCCGACCGTCTGTTCGCCGAAATTCGAAAACCAGGCCGTCCCTTTGGAATCGACGACGACGTCGTGCGGCTCGATCGTCGGCCGCGGCAGGTCCCATTCGGTAATGACGACTCGTGTCGCACGTCCTGCAGGGCGCGGGAACGCCTTGAGGTCGTAGGTCCACGTCGAGCGATTCGCGCTGAGGTTGATGCTCGCGAGATAGTCGGCCTGCGCGCGCTGGATCCGCGTCCTGTCCTCCCCGACGAGGTCGGTATCGCGGCCGGTGAGCCTTTTCTGCGGCAGCAGCGGCGTGCTCTGGTTCGCGTAAGTGCCCATGCGGGCGATCGTGTGCGTGAAGCCTTCGCCGTCGTGCGGCGAGCGCACGATGCGCTCGACGGTGTGGCACGTGACGCAGCCGAGCAATGTCCGCTTCTGCTCTACCGTTCCGGGTGCGCTCTGCATCCATTCCGCGTTCGTCAGCTGCGCTGCGAGGTCCTTGGTCTTGACGAGCTTCAGGTCGGCGTTCGCAACCGCTTTGCCGCTCACTTCAGGCGACGGCGCTAGGGCGAGGTCGTAACCGGCGGCACGTATGCCGATCGCATACCTGCCCGGCTCGAGATGCGTCGCCGGAAACTGGTAACGGCCTTGCGCATCGCTCACCACCGTGATGGTCTTGTTCGAGCCGACCTTTTTTGCGCTGACCAGCACCCCTTCCATCGCGCCTTCCTCGGACGAAGTGACGGTGCCTGCGAGCGCGGGAGGCGCGGCAGCGGCCGCGTTCGAAGCGATGAATTGAAACGCAAGCGCAGCAGCGGAAACTAAAAAGCGGACGAAAGTGCCGGGACGCATCGTCGATCCTCCTGGGGTGGCGCTGAGCTCGCGTGGCGCGCTGCTTTTTGTATTGCTGCAGTCGAGGCTCACGTTGCGCAGTAGGCTGACACTCGCGACTCGCAGTGTCAAACGAAAGCCCCGCCGGAGCGGGGCTTTCGATCGTGTGCGTCGCGCACAATGCGGACTACGTCATCCTGGCGCACGGGCGGCAAGTCGCGTGCCGCCGAGGGGCGCGTACAATCTTGCGAATGCAAACAGCAGGAAGCAAGGACGCGAAGGAAAAAAAGGGACGCAAAGTGAACTTTTCGTTCGCACGATCGCAGCGCGCGCAGCGCTGTTGAATTGCCTTTTGCATCCGCGCTCTTTCCTTCGCGTCCTTCGCGTTAAAGCTTTAATCCGAGGAAAACCCGTATGCGTCTCGCAACAGCTGTGGGTTTAGCCATCGCAATCTGCACGAGCGGAAACGCCGCCGCGCAATCGTACCCGGTCAAACCGATACGCCTCATCGTGCCGTTCGCCGTCGGCGGCGGCGCCGACATACTCGGCCGTCATTTCGGGCAGAAGCTCGGCGAGCAGCTCGGCCGCACCGTCGTCGTGGAGACGCGCACGGGCGCAGGCGGCAACATCGGCGCGGAGCTCACGGCCAGGTCGCCGCCCGACGGTTACACGATCATGCTGACGACCAATTCGATGGCGGTGAATACGACGCTTTACCCGAAGCTTGCGTACAACCCCGTCACCGATTTCATTCCGGTCGCGCTCGTCGCGACCGTTCCTCTCGTGCTCGTGGTGCACCCGCTCGTGCCTGCGAAAAGCGTGAAAGAGCTCGTGGCGCTCGCGAAGAAAAGGCCGGACGGGCTCAACTTCGGCTCGAACGGCAGCGGCACGACGAGCCATCTGTCGGGCGTGCTGCTCGCGGATCTCGCGAAAGTAAAGATCGCGCACATCCCGTACAAGGGCGCGGGCGCGGTGATGACCGCGCTCCTCGGCGGCGAAGTCGACATGGGTTTCGTCGGCGCGATCGGCGCGACCCCGCACCTGAAATCGGGACGCCTGCGAGCGCTCGCGGTCACCACCGCGCAGCGCTCCACCGCGATGCCGGAGCTGCCGACGATGGCGTCGTCGTATCCGGGTTTCGAGACCGACGCGTGGTACGGCTTCTTCGTGCCCGCCGGAACCCCGCCGCCGATCGTCAGCCGTCTCAACGACGAAATTCAGAAAGCCCAGCGCGCCCCCGACATGCGCGCGGCGATGGCGCGCGACGGCGCGGAACCGACGAGCATGGGACCCGCCGAATTCCCCGCGTTCTTCAGGCGCGAAGTCGCGAAATACGCGAAGCTCGTGAAGCTTTCGGGCGCCACCCCGGAGTAAACCGGGGTCTGACCCCAAACGGCCCGGAGTAAAACCGGGGTCTGACCCCAAACGAACGGGGTCAGACCCCTGCGTGGGGTCAGACCCCACTGCTTGGGGTCAGACCCCGGCTCTATCGGGGTCTGACCCCGGTTTGAATCGCGGCGGCTCTGATAAACCGGGGTCTGACCCCAACCTACCGGGGTCAGACCCCGGCCCCCCGGTTTGAACCGCTGCGCTTTGCCGGGGTCCGACAAGGATGCTTCGCCCATTTCCTCTGATTCTTTTGTACGCCGCACTCGCGTGTGTCGCCACGACGGCGCACGCCGACGGCGCGCGCCGCGAGCTGCAGTTGCGACAGCAGCAGGACGCGCTCAATTTGAACCTCCAGCAAGGCATGCGTGCGCGGCCTTACGACCTTGCGCCGAGCGATGCGCGGCGTCTCGACCAGCTCGATCTGCAGCAGCGCCTGCAACTGCAGCAGCTCGAGCAGCAGCAGGTCCAGCGCGACGAGCTCTCGAGACGCGAGGCCGGATCGCTGCCGCCCGGCGTGAGCGACGCGCATCTGCGCGCGCAGCGGCAAGCTTTCACGCAGGAGCGCCAGCTCCAGCTCCAGCAGTTCGAGCTCGATCGCCAGCGCCTGCTACAGTCGGCGCCTCGCGAGCCGCTGCAGACGCCCTCCGGCAGCCAGCTCCGTCTCCCGTAGGCGGCGCGCTCCAGCGCTCCCGCACACACCCGTAACACCAGGAGCTCCAATGGACTTACAGCTTCGCGGCAAAACCGCGCTCGTCACCGGCTCGACCGCCGGCATCGGCTTTGCCACCGCGCGCCTGCTCGCCGCCGAAGGCGCGACGGTCTACCTGAACGGCCGCTCGCAGGATCGCGTCGACAGCGCCGCCCAGGCCATCCGCGACGCGGTCGGCGGTGAAGTCCGCGGCATCGCAGCCGATCTGTCGACCGCCGCCGGGTGTACCGCGCTCGCTGCGCAGCTTCGCGACGTCGACGTTCTCGTCAACAACATGGGGATATTCGAGCCGAGAGCGTTCGAGGAGATCAGCGACGCGGACTGGATGCGCTTTTTCGAGACCAACGTGCTGAGCGGCGTTCGCCTCTCGCGCCATTACCTCCCCGCCATGCGCAGCCGCAACTGGGGCCGCATCGTCTTCGTGTCGAGCGAGTCCGCGCTGCAGATCCCGGTCGAGATGATCCACTACGGCATGACCAAGACCGCACAGCTCGCGATCGCGCGCGGGCTCGCGGAGACCACCCTCGGCAGCGGCGTGACGGTCAACAGCGTGCTGCCCGGCCCGACCGCCTCCGAAGGTGTTGCGACTTTCGTGCAGCAGATGGCCGACACCCGCGGCGTCGACTTCAAGGAGATGGAGCGCGAGTTCTTCGCCACCGCGCGCCCGTCTTCACTCCTCCAGCGCTTTGCGACACCTGACGAAGTCGCCGCGATGATCGTCTACGTCTGCAGCGCGGCGGCGTCCGCGACCAACGGTGCGGCGCTGCGCGCCGACGGCGGCGTCGTGCGCGCGATTGCCTGAGCAGCGCAAGCGCCCTCGCCCGCTGGATTTCGATGCGCGCGGTAGCAAGCCCAAGGAAAGGAGGTCGCAAGGAGGGAAACCTCGGTTTCCCTCTTTGGCGTACACCGGCCCTAGGCTTTATCCTTGCGCACTTTCATGAACACCCCCGAACGCCCCATCACCACCCCGGCTCCGCGCGCAAGTGCGGGCGCGGTCACGCGCGCGCAGTTCCTGAGCCTTTTCGTCGCGGTCTTCCTGCCCATGCTGATGGCCGCGGTGGACCAGACCCTGCTTGCGACCGCCACACCCGCGATCGCCGCGAATCTCGGCGGTTTACGCGACAGCTCGTGGATCGCGGTCGCGTATCTGCTCGCGTCCGCGACGATCGTCCCG
>JAQGNC010000058.1 GCA_028292065.1 Betaproteobacteria bacterium | reverse complement strand
CCGACGATCCAGCCGAGCACCGGACGCACCGGGATGAACTCGCCGAAAGGCACGAGGTGCGACTTGCGATACGCCTGGATCGGCGACATCCCGAGCGAGATGACGCTGTTGTAGTAATCGCCGGTCGCGAGTTGCTCGGGGACGCCGATCAGCACGTCGCCGCCGTTGTGACGCGCGTGATCGGCCAGCTCGGCGAGATACTCGGCCGGGATGTCGCGCAGGAAAAGCGGAATCGCGGTCTCGGGTAGAACGATGAGCTTGGCGCGGCTGGCGAGCGCGAGCTCGCGATAGCGCGCCAGGGTCGTTCGCAATCCCTCCTGCGTCCACTTGATCGCCTGCGGGATGTTGCCCTGGAGCAGCGTCACCTCGACCGCTTCGCCAACGGGTTCCGTCCAGCTCACCTGCTTGAGCGCGTAGCCCCCGAGCCACAACGCCAGGAGCACGGCGGCCGCCGGCACGATCGGATGCGCGATCGGGAGAGAGCCTCCGGCATCGGCCGCGTGGCGGCGCCGCGTGCGAATGGCGTCACTGATGAGCACCAGCAGTCCGGCGC
Source organism: Betaproteobacteria bacterium (assembly GCA_028292065.1). Lineage (GTDB taxonomy): Bacteria > Pseudomonadota > Gammaproteobacteria > Burkholderiales > SG8-41 > JAQGMV01. The sequence continues at coordinate 6,303 of JAQGNC010000058.1, read as the reverse complement.
TGACGACGGTGGCGAGGCTCGTGCCGAAGATCCCGAGCACCGGGGCGTAACCCGCGAGCGGGCTCGTCGGCACCTGCGAATAGCCGACCGCGAGCCACGGAAAACCGGTGAAAATCCAGCCGCGTATCCATTCGGTCAAGGTCCACGCAGCGGGGGCGATCACCGCGAGCTTCATCCACGGCGGCGAGCGCAGGGCGTAGAAGCAATACGCGGTCGACGCCGGGAACAACGCGAGGAAAGCGCAGAAGAGGAGCGTGAAGAAAGCGGCGAGCGGCGCCGGCATCGCACCGAACGTGTTGAGGCTGACGTACACCCACGACACGCCGGTGAGAAAAAGCCCGAGCCCGAACCACCAGCCGATCGCCGCCGCGCGCTTCGGCGTATCGGCGCCGCGGCACAGCCACAGCAGCACCGCGAGCGTGCACACCGGAAGCGGGAACAGGTAGAGCGGCGCGAAACCCGCGACCGTGGCGGCGCCGAGCAGGAATGCCGCTATCGTGGAACGGTCGAGCGCGAGCAGGCGGGAGCGGGAGACTTTGGAGCTCGCGGATTCAGTGCGGTCGGCGGGACGGACTGCGTGAGGCATCCGTCAGGCTTGGACGGTGCTCTTCGGCGTGACTTCGAGCAGGTGGACCCGGCGGCTGTCGGCGCGCAGCACCGTGAACATGAAGCCTTCCATGTTCACCTGCTCGCCGCGCTTGGGCACCCGGCCGAAGCGCTTCAGCACGAGCCCGCCGACGGTGTCGAACTCGTCGTCGCTGAAGTCGGTGCCGAACTTGTCGTTGAAGTCTTCGATTTCGGTCATCGCCTTCACGCGATACAGCCCCGTCTTGTCCTGGATGATGTTGTCTTCGACTTCGTCGAAATCGTATTCGTCTTCGATGTCGCCGACGATCTGCTCGAGCACGTCCTCGATCGTGACGAGCCCGGCGACGCCGCCGTATTCGTCCACGACGATCGCGATGTGATTGCGGTTCTTGCGAAATTCCTTGAGCAGCACGTTCAGCGGCTTCGACTCCGGAATGAACACCACCGGGCGCAGCATCTCGCGCACGTTGAATTCCTCCTCGCCCGCGTAATAGCGCAGCAGGTCTTTCGCGAGAAGGATGCCGATGATGTCGTCCTTGTTGCCGCTCGTCACCGGGAAGCGCGAGTGCGCAGTCTGGATGACGAAGGGGACGAAGCGGTCGGGCGACTCGTTGATGTCGATCACGTCCATCTGCGAGCGCGGGACCATGATGTCCCGCGCGTGCAGCTCGGAGACCTGGAGCACGCCTTCGATCATCGACAGCGCGTCGGCGTCGAGCAGGTTGCGCTCGTGCGACGAATGCAGGAGCTCGATCAGCTGCTCGCGATCTTCGGGCTCGCGCATGATGAATGCGGAGAGCCGCTCGAGCAGCGTGGGTTTACTGTGGGTGTCGTCCATGGGGGGATGTTGCCGTGTAGGGATCGGGGTAGCCGAGTCGCTGGAGTATGCGCGTTTCGAGCCTTTCCATCCGCAGCGCGTCGAGCTCGTTCTCATGCTCGTAGCCCTGCAGGTGGAGGATGCCGTGAACGGTGAGGTGGGCGTAATGCGCCGCGATCGGTTTGCCCTGCTCGCGCGCTTCGCGCGCGACGACGGGGGCGCACAGCGCGAGATCCCCCTGGTAAGGCGGACTGCCGTTCATGACGAAAGTCAGCACGTTGGTCGCGTAATCCTTGCCGCGGTAAGTGCGGTTCAACTCGCGCCCTTCGGTCATCGCGACCACGCGCACCGTGACTTGCGCGTCGTGCTCGAGCGCCGCGCGCACCCACTCCTCGATCTGCGCCTCTGAAGGGGCGTGCCGGGAGCGGGTCGCATACTGGACGCTGAGCGTGAGCGCGCGCGGCTTACTTGGCCGACTTCGGGGCACGCGCGCTGCGCTCTTCGCGGTTCTCATAGGCGTTGACGATGCGCTGCACGAGCGGATGGCGCACCACGTCTTCGCTGCCGAAGCGGGTGAAAGCGATGCCGCGCACCTTGTCGAGCACTTCCTGGCCGTCGACCAGTCCGCTTTTCTGGCCGCGCGCGAGATCGACCTGGGTCACGTCGCCCGTCACCACGCACTTGCTGCCGAAACCCATGCGCGTGAGGAACATCTTCATCTGCTCGGGCGTCGTGTTCTGCGCTTCGTCCAGGATGACGAAAGAATGATTGAGGGTGCGCCCGCGCATGAACGCGAGCGGCGCGATCTCGATCGCGCCGCGCTCGAACATCTTCGCGACTTTGTCGTAGCCCATGAGGTCGTAGAGCGCGTCGTAGAGCGGACGCAGGTAAGGATCGACTTTCTGCGCCATGTCGCCCGGGAGAAAACCGAGGCGCTCGCCGGCTTCGACCGCCGGGCGCACCAGCACGATGCGCTTGACGCTGTCGCGCTCGAGCGCGTCGACCGCGCACGCGACCGCGAGATAAGTCTTGCCGGTTCCGGCGGGGCCGATGCTGAAAGTGATGTCGTGAGTCTGGATGTTCTGGAGGTACTCGACCTGGTGCGGCGTGCGCCCGTGCAGGTCGGGGCGCCGCGTCATCAGCGCGGGCGCCGCGACCGCCTTCGCGACCTTGTCGCCGCCGTTGTCACTGCGGGCGCCCGCTTCGATCAGGCCGAGCTGTACGTCTTCGAGCGACAGGTCGGCGTCGGATTGTTCGTAAAAACGCTGGAGGAGTTTGGCTGCCATGCGGGTCTGGGGGGCTTTGCCTTCGATGACGAAGCGCTCGCCGCGCCTCGTGATGTTGACGTCGAGGGCGGTTTCGACCTGACGCAGATTTTCGTCGAGCGCGCCGCAGAGGTTTGCCAGGCGCTGGTTGTCGACGGGGGTGAAGCTGATTTCCACGGGTTTCAATGTTCTCAATCTACAGAGGTGATCGTGCCGCGCAGGGAATGGGCGCGCGCGGCGGTGATGGTGACGTCGACGAATTCGCCCACGAGGTGTTGCGCGCCGGTGAAATTCACCACGCGGTTATTGTCGGTGCGGCCGGCGAGCTCGGCGGCGTCGCGCCTGGCGGGGCCTACGACCAGGACGCGCTGGCGACTGCCGATCATCGCATGGCTGATCGATTGCGCGTGCGACTCCACTTTCGCCTGCAGCGTCTGCAGCCGGGCGAGCTTGACCTCGGCCGCGGTGTCGTCGGGCAGCGCTGCCGCCGGCGTGCCGGGGCGAGGGCTGTAGACGAAGCTGAAGCTCGAATCGAAACCGACGTCGTCGATCAGCCTCAAGGTCGCCTCGAAATCGCTTGCGGTCTCACCGGGAAAACCGACGATGAAATCGGAGGTTATGGAAATATCGGGCCTGGCCTCGCGCAGGCGCCGTGCGATCGATTTGTACTCGATCGCGGTGTAGCCGCGTTTCATTGCCGCGAGCACGCGGTCGGAGCCCGACTGGACCGGCAGGTGCACGTGGCTGACGAGCTTTGGGATCTTCGCGTGGGCGTCGATCAGGCGCGCAGTGAATTCGCGCGGGTGCGAAGTCGTATAGCGCACCCGCTCGAGCCCCGGCATCTCGGCGACGTATTCGAGCAGCTTCGCCAGATCGGCGGTTTCACCGTCTTCGGAAGGTGCGCGGTAGGCGTTCACGTTCTGCCCGAGCAGCGTCACTTCCTTCACGCCCTGTGCCGCGAGCTCCGCGACTTCGGTCAGGACGTCGTCGAACGGCCGCGAGACTTCCTCGCCGCGGGTATAAGGCACGACGCAGAACGAGCAGTACTTGCTGCAGCCTTCCATGATCGAGACGAAAGCGGTCGGCCCTTCGACTCGCGCCGGCGGCAGGTGGTCGAACTTCTCGATTTCTGGAAACGAGATGTCGACCTGCGCGCGCCCCGTCTTCGTGCGCGCATCGATCAGCTGCGGCAGGCGGTGCAGGGTCTGGGGGCCGAAGACGAAATCGACGTAAGGCGCGCGCGAGACGATCGCCGCGCCTTCCTGGCTCGCAACGCAGCCGCCGACGCCGATCAGCACGCCGGGGCGCGCGTGCTTCAGGTGCCTCACGCGGCCGAGATCGTGGAACACTTTTTCCTGAGCTTTTTCGCGCACCGAGCAGGTGTTGAACAGGATCACGTCGGCTTCGGCCGGATCGGCGGTAGTCTGCATGCCGTGCGAAGCGCGAAGCACGTCGGCCATCTTGTCCGAGTCGTACTCGTTCATCTGGCAGCCGAACGTCTTGATGTAAAGCTTGCGCGCCATGGTCAGCGTTTGCCGGCCGCTTGGAGGCGCGCTTTTTCTTCGTCGGTCAGGATAAAGATGCGCTGGACCTGGCCGGCCTGATCGCGGGTGTACAGGACGTCGGCGTTCACGGGCAGCTGCGCATGGACGATCGTGCGGTTGTTCTGGTCGAAAATGAGGCCGCCCGCCGCGAGCTGCAGCACACGACGGCCGATCTTGACGATCGGCAGCGGCAGGGGCTCGCCGGTCGTGCCGCGCTCACCGGCCGGCGGCAGCAAGCGCATGTGCTGCGCGTGAATCGTCGCAGCGTGGACGAAAAAGCATAAAACCAATAAAAGCAGGCACTTACGCATCGATAGACGATAGCACAAGCCGCGGGCGTCTGCCAGTCTGGCGGTATATCTATGTACTATGTGGGAGGGGAGTTGGTGGCGAGTCAGGGATTTGAACCCCGGACCAACGGATTATGATTCCGCTGCTCTAACCACTGAGCTAACTCGCCACGGGGAGCGGCGCAGTCTAGAGTCCGGGGTCCTTGGTGTCAAGCAAAGCACGGCGGTGGCTGACTGCGTGTCAAAAAGCTTCCTGCCGTCATGCGGTTTTTCAACAGAGGGAAGCGAGCGAATGGATTTTGAGCTGATCGAGACATCAAAAAAAGGCTTGGTCGGACTGTCGAACAAGGCTTTTAAAAGCCAGATGGTCGTGGCGATGCCGGTGACCGACAAGAAAATGGCGGTGAAGCTCGCGCACCTGCTTCTGCATCGCGCGGGTATGCCGTGCCACCTCGTCATCATCATGGACACGATCAGGCAGGGCTTCATCAAGACGATCAACGACGTCGCGCAAAGGCTGCAGCCGGAGTACCTGGTCTACCTGGCACAGGACGCTTTCCCGGGGAAGCACTGGTTGAGGCTCGCTTTCGAAGGATTGCAGAACACTTCCGGAGGGGTGTTCTGCTTCAACGACGGCGAGTGGTTCGGCAACCTGGCCGCTTTCGGGCTCGTGAATACGCGGTTTTCAGATGGTTTGTACGGCGACAATCGCATCTTCTGTCCGCTCTACCACTCTCACTACGCCGACACCGAATTGAGTATCCTCGCCGCCTGGCACGGCAAGTTGATTTACGATCCGAATGCGGTCCTGGTCGAAGTCGATTACGACGTGAACGGCGGGCGCGTCCTGCAGCGCGACCGCGAGACTTACCACCGCCGCATGGACAAAGAGCTCGGGTTGCCGCCCGATCTCGCCGGCAGATTCAGGTAGAAAAACGGATGCAGGTTTTCGACGTCATCGTCTCGGGCGCCGGTATCGTCGGCGCGGCTTTCGCGCTCGCGCTCAAAGGCGCGAACGTAAGCGTCGCGCTGATCGAGGCGCAGCCGCCGCGCGCGCCGCAATCCGAGCCGGACTGGGACAGTCGCGTCTATACGATCAGCCCGGGCAACGCGGACTGGCTCGCCGCGCTCTGCGCGTGGGGGGGGATGGCGCCTGACAGGCTCACACGCGTGGAAGCGATGCAGGTCTTCGGCGATCGTGCGCCGGCGCGGCTCGAATTCAGCGCGTACGAAGCGGGGATGCGCGAGCTCGCGTGGGTGGCCGAGTCTCGCGAATTGCAGCGCGCCCTCTGGCGAACCGTCGAAGACGCGAGCCACGTGACCCTGTATGCCGGCTCGCGCTGTGCGGACATCGCGTGGGCGCGCGACGAGGCGCGAGTCACGCTCGAAGACGGAAGCGAGCTTTCGGCCCGGCTGATCGTCGGCGCCGACGGCGCCGATTCGTGGGTGCGCGTGCACGCCGGAATCGAGGCGACGACCCACGATTACGGCCAGCTCGGCGTGGTCGCGAATTTCGAGACGCAGCGCCCGCACGCGGGCTGCGCGTACCAGTGGTTCACCGGCGACGGCGTGCTCGCCCTGCTGCCCCTGCCGGGCGAGCGCGTCTCGATGGTCTGGTCGGTGCGAGAGGCCCGCGCGCGCGAGCTCCTCGCGTGCACCCCCGAGCAGCTGTGCGCCGAAGTCGAAGGGGCGGGCGCAAGCGCGCTCGGGGCTTTGCGCGTGATTACGCCGGCGGCCGCGTTCCCGCTGAAGCGCCAGCGGGTGGCGCGCCTGGTCGAGCCGCGCGCCGCGCTGATCGG
>JAQGNC010000051.1 GCA_028292065.1 Betaproteobacteria bacterium | reverse complement strand
TTGTCGTTGTTCTGGCCGTCCTGCAGGTAGTGCGCGAGGGTGTTGCTCGGACGCGTGATGCCTGCTGCCGGGCTGCCCGGCGTCAGGAACACCAGGCTGACGCCCTTGCCGGCAGCGGTGAGCATCGGGGTCGAATCGCAGGTGCTGCACTTCTTCCCGCCGCCATTGGTGTTCTGCCTGGCCACGCCGTAATAGACGACGTTCTGCCAATTGTTATAGGTGAACCAGAGCGGGAGCGCAGGGATGGTCCCGCCGCCCCAGTTCTTGGGCCTCGCTTTGGTCGGCACTCGCCCGCGATTGCGGCCGTCGACGCTTCTGCTCTCGGCGTTCGGCAGTGACGCGGCGGTGAGATCTTTCGTGAAGTCCGCGGCCCACGGATAGCACTTGCACTTCGAGCCCACGCGATACGCTTCGAAGAGCTTTTTCAGCTCTTGCGCGACCCGCGTCTCGACGGCGGGCATCACGTCGTCGGAAGTCATGACGAGCACGCGGTCGTTGTAGGTTCGTGCGCCCGAAGCGGCCTGTCCCGCGATGAACGGCCCGTTGGGCGTCGCATTGTTTCGATTCGCGGTCGCATCGAGGTAATTGGCCGCGCACGAATACTGCGCGAGCGTGGTGCCGGTCGTGGCACAGGGCGCGACGGCGGTCGAACTCCGGCTTTGACTGCCCACAGCGGGTCCCGGCGCAAACAGGACGGCGACGGCCTCGGTGGTGATCGGCGTCACGCCGTCGGCGCCGTAGACCACCACGTTGCCGCGCGTGTCGCTGTTGATGATCTCGGTGTTCGGCGGGTTGCGGCGAAACGGGCCGGCCACGGCATACCAGAGGGTTTCGCCGGCGCTGTCCTTGGGTTCCGCGATGCCCAGGGTTTTCCACGGCACGCGCCCCAAGGCGCCGGGAAGGCAGGTCGCGTCTTCGGTGCCGTAAGCCGGATCGGTCGCAAGCCTGGTGTCGGGGCAGGGCAGCTCGCCGGGGCGGGCGGTGCCCAGGGCCTGTCCGCGCGACGCGGCGTACGCGACGAGGGCGTCTCTCGCCTGCGCCAGCGCCTCGGTCGTGAGGCTTTCCCGCTTCAACGTCGGCGAAGAAGGGCGGGAGTAGCTCAGCAGCGAGACCCCGCCGGCAGTCACCGCGATCAAGGCCACCAGCATAAAGACGCCCGAATAGCCGCGATGGCGCTCGCGCGAGCCGCGATCGCCGTGAAGGCGCTTGAGCATCGGGCTGTTCATTATTCGGCAGACCTTGTCGTGACTCTCGCGTCCGGCACGTCCGGACACTGGGACGACCTCGATCCTATACTACCGAACCAGGCGGCGCGCGCGCTGAGAGGTTTGTCACGGATTCGTGAAGTCATTCTGTAAAAGGCGTGGATTTTCGCACGGCCTCGCCGCATTCACGCTCGATCGCCCGCGGCGGTCTTCACGGATTGCCGCAATGTGACCTATCATCCGCACGATGCGTGAGAGCAGGAGTGCAGCGATGTCCCGAGTGCGCCGTGGCGGCTTCAGCCTGATCGAGCTCGCCATCACGCTGGTGATCATCGCCGTGCTGGCGGCGGGCTTGCTGGTGCCGCTGGTGAACCAGATCGCGTCGCGCAAGACCAGTGTCACCGACAAAGTCCTCCAGGACGTCAAGGATGCGCTCATCGGCTACGCGTCGGGCAATGGCCGCCTGCCGTGTCCGGCCACCGACACCAGCAACGGCCTCGAAAGCTTCGCACCCGGCGGTAGCGCCGCCAATGGGAACTGCACGTCGTTCTACGGCTTCGTGCCCGCGGTCACGCTCAGCGTCAACCCGGTCGACGACCAGGGCTACGCAATCGACGGCTGGGGTTCTGCGCAAAACCGTGTTCGCTACGCCGTCTCGAACCGCACGATCAACGGCGTGGCGAACCCGTTCACCAGTACGGGGGGCATGCGCAACGCGACGATCGGCTCGCTCGCGGGCGCCACGCTCTTCTATGTCTGCGCCAGCGGCGCAGGCGTGCTCGCCGGGACGAACTGCGGAACTGCGCTCACGCTCACCTCGACCGCGCCCGTGGTCGTGTGGTCGGTCGGTGCCAACGCGGCGGACGGCGGCGCGAGCATGGACGAAGCCCAGAATCCGAATCCGAACGGCGGGAGCGCCGACGTGCTCTTCGTCAGCCACTCGATCTCTGACAGCACCGGGAGTGTTTTCGACGACGTCGTGACCTGGATCGGTGTCAGCACCCTCATCAGCAAGATGATCACGGCGGGCCAGCTGCCATAGCGCAGGCCGTTCTGTCATGGCTACCCGCGCGTCTTTGCGGGCGAGCCGCGCTCCTGTATCGTTCCCGCACACAACCCGTACTGCACACGATGGTCACCCGCTCTCATCTGCAGCTCGTCGAGGCCCAGGCGCAGCCGCTCGAAGCCGCGCGCGCGCGCCTCATCAAAGCCGCCGGCGCGCAGCACGCGCTCGTCACGCAGGCGCTCGACTTCACGCAGCCGCTGTACGAAACCCGCACGCTTGGTCCCGGTCGTCCCCTGCTCACGCACGTGCTCGAC
>JAQGNC010000008.1 GCA_028292065.1 Betaproteobacteria bacterium | reverse complement strand
TCGCGGACGTCCATGAGCGAGACTTCGCCGGCGTCGGTCGACAGCACGCGCTGGCCCACGCCGCAGAACATGTCGGGGCGCCGTTCGTCCCACTGCGTTTTGCGTGCGAGAAGCAGGCCGCCGTCCTCGTGCGTTTCGGTTCCGGCATAGCGCGTCGGCACGAGTGCATACGCTTCGCCGCCGTTTTCGAGCAGCAGGTGCGCGGGCGTCCACACCACGTCGCGCAGATCCGCAGGCGCTTCGATCGAAATGCGCGAAAGCCGGTTGAAAGGCACCCAGTAATAGCGCCCGTTGACGACCGCCTCGAGCACCGGCCCCAGGCGCATGTCGGCGTCGGCGATCCATTCGAACGGGCGGCCGTCGATCGTGCCGGCGGATGCGGGCGCCTCCTCGAACGCACGCACGCGCATCGCGTCGGCTTCCTTCATCTGGCCGCGGCCCTCGAGAAGCAGCGATTCGATGAGGTATGCGAGCCACGGCTCGGGCTCGCCGAACACCATCGGCGCCTTTTTGCCTTCGAACACCTGGCCGCGCAGTACCTCGCAGCGCACGCCTTCGCGATACGTCTGCGCCATCGCGAGCGCCGCCGGATCGAGGTTCGCTGCGACTTCGAGCTGATTGAGCGCACGCTCCCACTGGCCGAGCACCGCGAGCAGCTGGAACAGGAATACCCGAAGCTTCGGATCCGCCGATTTCGCGCGGATCTCCTCCTGCAGCAGCTTCAGCGCGGTCTGGGGGTCGCCGTCACGCAGCGATTGTTCGGCGCGGCTAGCGATTGCCATGGCCGAATCCCCGGTGCGGAAAGTGCGACGAATCGCTCATACGATCTCGGCCTCGAACATCATGCCGCCGCGCGCGAGCCCGTCCCCGCCCTGCGGGACGTATTCGACGTTCACGCGCTGAAAGGACAGGCTCAGGCGCTCGACGACTTCGGGGCCTTCGGTCTCGACCCCGAGCTCGGTGATGCGCGCGTTCTGCACGGTGATCTTGAGATACTCGAGAGGGTCGCCGCCGGCCTTGCGCACGATGAGGGTCGCTTTCTTGATCAGCTCGTTGTTGCGCATGGCGGACATGAGCGCAGTGGAGGCGCTGTCGACGCGCTTGACCACTCGCAGTTCGTCGAGCGTCGCTTTGCTGCTCGGGCCCGCGCCGGCCATCGCGGACTGCGCGCGCATGCCCCACGACCAGCTCAGGACGTCGATCTCGGTCTTGTGCTTGTCGTCGGCCGATTCCCCCTTGATCACGCCCTGGCGGGCGGTTTCGACCTTCAAAAACATGTCACCGATGGCCATGGCGTCTGTTCGGGTAGCGGTTTATCGTTTTACGTTCTGGCTGTGACACGACAAAGCGCCGGACGAAGTCTCCGGCGCATCGTGCAGCGTTGCGGCCGCCGCGGGGCGAGAGGGCTGCTGCGCCCTTTCGCCGCGCCGCGGCGTTCGGACAAGCCGATTGCCGCGCCCAATCGCCGCGCCGCGGCGTTCGGACAAGCCGATTACAGCTTGACGTTCTTGGCGATGTCCCACTTCGCGAACACGCCCGCGTCGCCGCTGCCGTCGGCCTTCTGCGGTTTGTACTCGGTGTAGAACTGGCCGAAGTTCAGCGTCACGTTCTCGGTGAGGCGGTCTTCGCCGCCGCTGCCGCCGGTGCTGACCGCGGTGACGATCACGTCTTTCATGGTGATCGTGAGGTACTCGAGCGGGTTCTCGCCGGCTTTGCGCACCGTCAGCTTGGCTTCCGGATAGTGCTTGCCGTTGCAGCACGCCATGATGAGGTTGGTGCTCGACTTGTCGACGTACTTCGTGAACGACAGGTCCTGCACGCTTACCTTGCCGGAACCGCCGCCGGTGCCGAGGTGGGTCGTGCCCGACTGGCTCATGCCCCAGCTCCACGCCAGTACGTCGATCGATTCCTTGTGGGTGTTGTCCTTGGACTCGCCTTTCAGATCGCCCACCTTCATGAACATGTCGACAGCCATTTCGGTCTCCTTATAACTCGTTGGTCGCGCGGCCCCAGCGGCCGTCGCTTACCATCCATCAATACGATGCGTCGTCGGCGACGCCCCGGGTTACGCGGCTTTCGCCGACGGCAGCTTCGAGACGAGCCGCAGCGATACGGTCAGCCCCTCGAGCTGGTAATGCGGTCGCAGGAAGAATTTCGACGTGTAGTAGCCGGGATTGCCTTCGACTTCCTCCACCACCACTTCCGCGGCGGCCAGCGGCTTGCTCGCCTTGGTGCTCTCGGAAGAGTGGGCAGGGTCCCCGTCGACGTAGTTCATGATCCAGTTCTGCAGCCAGCGCTGCATGTCGTCGCGCTCCTTGAACGAGCCGATCTTGTCACGGACGATGCACTTCAGGTAGTGCGCGAAACGGCAGCACGAGAAGAGGTACGGCAGGCGCGCGGCGAGGTTCGCATTCGCAGTCGCGTCGGGATCGTCGTATTCCGCCGGTTTCTGCAGCGACTGCGCGCCGATGAACGCCGCGAAATCCGAGTTCTTGCGATGCAGGAGCGGCATGAAGCCGTTCTTCGCGAGCTCGGCTTCGCGCCGGTCGCTGATCGCGATCTCGGTCGGGCACTTCATGTCGACGCCGCCGTCGTCGGTCGGGAAGCTGTGCACCGGCAGGCCTTCGACCGCACCCCCCGACTCCACCCCGCGAATGCGCGAACACCAGCCGTACATCTTGAACGATTTGGTGATGTTCGTCGCCATCGCGTAAGCGGCATTGGCCCAGGTATAGCGGTTGTGGTCGGCTGCGCCGGTGTCTTCCTCGAAGTCGAACTCTTCCACAGGGCTGGTTTTCGCGCCATAGGGAATTCGGGCTAGGAATCTCGGCATAGCCAGCCCGATATAGCGCGCGTCGTCGGACTCGCGCAGCGAACGCCAGCCGGCGTATTCGGGCGTCGTGAAGATCTTGGTGAGGTCGCGCGGGTTGGCGAGCTCCTGCCACGATTCCATCTGCATGAGGCCGGGCGAAGTGCCGGCGATGAACGGCGAATGCGCGGCCGCGCAGTTCTTCGACATCTCGCCCAGGAGCTCGACGTCGGGCGGGCTGTGGTCGAAGTAGTAGTCGCCGACGAGGCAGCCGAAAGGCTCGCCGCCGAACTGGCCGTACTCGGCTTCGTAGATCTTCTTGAAGATCGGGCTCTGGTCCCAGTTCGTGCCCTTGTAGCGCTTGAGGGTCTTGCCCAGATCGTTCTTCGAGATGTTCATCACGCGGATTTTGAGCTGCTCGTCGGTCTCGGTGTTGTTCACCAGGTAATGCAGACCGCGCCACGCGCCTTCGAGCTGCTGGAACTCGGGGTTGTGCAGGATCAGGTTCACCTGATCGGAGAGCTTCTTGTCGAGCTCGGCGATCATCGCCTCGATCGACTTGACGACGTCGTTGCCGATCAGCGTGGTCTGCGCCAGCGCCTGCTGTGCAAGCGTGCGCACCGCCTGCTCGACGGCGCCTTTCGCTTCGTCTGATTTGGGCTTGAACTCCTTCTGCAGGAGGATCGTCAGCTCACTACCTTCGAGCGTCAAGCCTTCGTCTTGCGCGCTCTGGACTTGGGTCTCAGCCATGTGTGTCTCCCGTATTCGACCGACTAATCTGACTATGCCTTGGGCTCTTCGTCCGCGGGCTTCTTCGCCGCGGCCAGAGCCTGCATGAGCGCAGGATCCTGCAATACTTTCGCGATGAGCTCTTCGGCGCCGGTCTTGCCGTCCATGTACGTGACGAGGTTGGACAGTTGCTGGCGCGCCTGGAGCAGCTTGTTCAGCGAATCGACCTTGCGCGCGACGGCGGCAGGCGAAAAATCGTCCATGCTCTCGAAGGTGATGTCGACGCTGATGTTGCCTTCGCCGGTCAGCGCGTTCGGGACCTGGAACGCCGCGCGCGGCTTGATCGCTTTCATGCGGCTGTCGAAGTTGTCGACGTCGATCTCGAGGAACTTGCGGTCGGCGACCGCAGGCAGCGGCTCGGACGGTTTGCCCGAGAGGTCGGAGAGCACGCCCATGACGAACGGCAGCTGGATCTTCTTCTCGGCGCCGTACAGCTCGACGTCGTATTCGATCTGCACGCGCGGAGCGCGGTTGCGCGCGATGAACTTCTGACTGCTCTGGGCCATGATCTACCTCGCCGTGGCTATGTGAAGGTCGTAAGTCTCGGCAAGTGCCACCCGAGCGCGCTGGCAGGTGGATACATCTCGCACGCTCGGGTGTGCTTCATTTCGTGTCGGCTGTTCGTAGTCGTTGGACGCATCGGGAAAGCGTCGATTATCGCCGTGCGTACCGCTCGTGCACGCGCGGCTAGTATGAGCTATTTCTCTTCCAGTCCGGCAAGTTTTTGGATTTGTCCGAGGCTCTCCGGCGCGAGATCCTGGATGATTTCCATGAAATTCTGCGTCATCAGGCGCTGCGCGCGCCGGATGAAAAGCGGCGCGGGATTCGCAGGCTCCGCCTGCTCCATGAACCTGCATACGTTCTCGAGCACCCGGATCGCGTCGTCGCGCGTCAGGATCTGACCCGGGGCGCGGGCGCGCGCGCCCTGCGTCGGTGCACCGCTCTCGGTCTCGCCGTCCGCGTCAGGGATGTCGACGTGCAGCGCCGCGGCGCTGACCCCGGCCGCTGCCTGCAGGATCTCCAGCAGCGGCCTCAAGTCCGGCGCCTGTGTGAGCACGCCTTTTTCGCCGAGGAAGGATTCGAGCGCCTGCACGTGCGCGACGCACGCGAGCGACGCCTGCAGCGGTGCAGGATCGTCGGCAGCGACCGCGCGCACGATGCCGGCGATCTCGGCTGCGCTCATCGCCGCGTCGGCACCGGGAGGAAGCTTCCCTTCGGCGACGAGCACATCGCGAAAGGAGACGCGGCCGTGCTGCGGCGATGCGACAAGGTAGCTGCTGCGCACGTCGCGCAGGAAGGTCTCGGGATCGGCCAGCGGCCCGAGAGCGTTGAGCCGCATCATCGGGTCGTCGCCTTCATCGTGGTCGAGCTCGGGATGGAGCGAGTCCCAGAAGCGCGACGTGAGCCCGGCGATGAGCTCGAGGCCAGCCGCCAGGCCGGCGACGTTTTCCATGCGGGCCGCGGCACGCGCAGCGTGCACCGCCACACGCAGGTCTTTGGAACGCGCGAGCAGCGCGGCCGCACGTGCGCTCACGTCGCGCCAGTCCGGCTCTTCGGCAGCGATCACGGTATCGCCGAATTGCTGCTCGGACTTGCCTCGCGCGGCGCTCTCGAGCTCGGTGAACTCGGGGTCGTATTCGAGGGCGGGCCCGCTCGGGGCGTCGTCGGATACGGGCGAGAGCAGCACTTCGACGTCGATCACGTGCGCGGCCTAGCGATGCAGAATGAACTGATCATGTTTCTTGTCATTTATTGAATTCTGTCCCGACGGCTATTCCCCCACAGTCCGG
>JAQGNC010000652.1 GCA_028292065.1 Betaproteobacteria bacterium | reverse complement strand
GTCGTACCCGATGTCGCGCATGATCGCGGCGATCGTGTCGGCGATCGCGTTCACCTCGATTCGGGAAAGTCCCGGCGCGAGCGCCTCCTCGATCACTTTCTGGTGGCGCCGCTGGGTCGAGCAGTCGCGCTCGAAGAGGTGGACCGCGGCGCCGTGCCGGTCGCCGAGCACCTGGAATTCGACGTGACGCGGCTTGTCGAGCAGGCGCTCGAGATAGACCTCGGCGCTGCCGAAGCCGCGGCTCGCCATCGAGCGCGAGCGCTCGACCGCGTCGAGCAACTGGGCGTCATCGTGCGCCGGCAGCATGCCGATTCCGCCGCCGCCGCCCGCGGGTTTCACGAGCACCGGAAAACCGATCGCGTGCGCCGCTTTGATGATCGCGTCGGGCTCGGCCGGCAGGACTGCGGACCCCGCCGACATCGGCATCCCGTGCCGCGCCGCGAGCTCGCGCGCGCGCGTCTTGTGGCCCATCGCGGAGATCCACCGGGGCGACGGCCCGATGAACTGCGCACCCGCGCCGATCACGCGCTGCGCGAACGCGGCGTTCTCCGAAAGAAAACCGTACCCCGGGTGCAGCGCGTCGGCGTGGGACTTCCTCAGCACCTCGAGGATCGCGTCCTGGTTGAGATAGCTTTCGCGCGCAGGCGCAGCGCCGATCGCATGGCTCTCGGTGGCCATGTCCAGATACGGCGCGCCGGCGTCAGCTTCGGAATACACCGCGACCGAGTGGATGCGCATTGCGCTGAGCGCGCGCAGCACCCGCGCGGCTATTGCGCCGCGGTTCGCCACCACAACTTTATTGAACATCCTCGCCCCGAGTCACACACCGTCGCACCGCCCCCATCCCGCACAGCCTTCAGGGAGAGGAGTGAGGGTGGGGGTGGTCCTTCGGAGGATAAGGCGAGGATACAAGATTGTTGACAATCCTACAAAGCGCTTCCATCCTGCGCGTCGTGAACGAGGCACTCGACAGCACTGAGCGACTGCTCGCCGCAAGCGGGCTCGCGCGCGCCTCGGCCGCGCTCACCTCGTCGCTGCCCGAGCAGATCTCCACCCGGCTTTCGGAGCGCATCGTCGCGGGCTCGTATAAGCCCGGACAGCGCGTCATGGAGCAGGCGCTCGCGGCGGAATTCGCGGTGAGCCGCGGACCGATCCGCGAGGCGCTGCGCATGCTGGAGCGCGACGGGCTGGTGACGATCCTCCCGCGCCGCGGCGCGATCGTCACCGATCCGAGCATCGCCGAAGTCAAAGAGATCTTCGACGTGCGCGCGATGCTCAACGGCCTGCGCGATCGATTGCTCGCCGAAGACCCGCAACGGGCGACCGTGCTCGCGGTGCTCGAGCCTGAAGTCGCGCGGCTCACGCGCTTTGCGCGCGACGCCAAAAAAGGCCGCGAGTACGTCGAAGCGGTGTGGACGATCAATCGGCTCCTCACCGAAGCGTGCCCGAACACGCGGCTTAAGAAGATCCTCGATTCGTTCGCGCGCCAGACCCTGCGCTATTCCCAGCTCGGGCTCTCGACGCCGCAGCGCAGGCGCGAGTCGGTGCAGCACTGGCAGCAGCTCGTCGAAGCGATCCGCAGGGGCGACGGCGCGGCTGCCGAGCGCATCGCGCGCGAGCGCGTGACCGATTCGAGAGACGGCGCGATCAAAGCGCTGCAGCAGGCCGCACGGCCTGAAGCCGTACCGAAGATGCCCAAGTCCGCGTAACGATCCGGATTGTCCCGGCCGCGCGCCGGCAAAGCCCTTTGCCTTCCGACAGCGCGAGCCGCACGTCTTCAGTGCGCTGGCGCACATACAGCGCACCGCTTCGGGCCCACGATCCAACCGGTCTGGTGGATCACCACGACTGCGCCGGCCGTGCCGCGCGCCGCCGAAGATCCGCCTGTCATTGCGCGCCACGCGCAGAAAGGTCACATCATGAACGATCGAAAGCGTGAAAACGCAGGTCCTGTCCAGGCGACGCTGAACCGGTGGGAAGGCGAAGGCGGCGCCGTGCCGGCCGCGACGGCGCGCGATCCGCGGCTCGAAGTCTTCGCCGCCGGGCGGCGACCCGAAGCGGTGTCGTATACGCTCATCGCACAGACTCTCGAGTCGATGCACGGCGAGCTTTATGTACCTTTTTCGCACGAGAACGCGCCGTGCTCGGTTGCGCGTGGCCGTGTTCGCCCGACGAACCGTAACCGCCCGCGCTGAGGCGGCGCTTTAATAAGATCAATACGAGGAGAAACGCATGACCCACGCAATAGACGCATCCCCTAAATTCGTCGCGATGACGATTCCGCAGCAAGGCCTGTACATCGTGAAGCTCACCATCTTCCTGGCGACGATGGGCTTCGCTTTTCCGCGGCTGCTGAGCGACTGATCGTCCGCGGTCCCGCGGTGTAGGCGAGGCTGCTTCCGTGCTAGCCTCGGACCGGGTGCCGACGTTTCGTGCATTACGCGACGCGGCGCCCGGGAGAAGCGCCTGCATGGCAGTCACTCGCAACAGCTCGGTCAACCGCCTGCTGGCGGCGCTGCCACCCGCGATCTTCGATCGCATCCGGCCGGAGCTGGAGCTCGTTCCCCTGAAGCTCGGTGCGTCGGTGTACGAAGCCGGCGGCAAGCTTTCCTACGTGTATCTCCCCACGACCGCGATCGTCTCGCTGCTGTACGTCATGCAGGACGGCGCTTCGGCCGAGATCGCGGTCGTCGGTAACGAAGGCCTCGTCGGCATCGCGTTGTTCATGGGCGGCGACACGACGCCCAGCCGTGCGGTCGTGCGCAGCGCCGGCCACGCTTTCCGTATGAAAGCGCACACGCTCAAGCGCGAATTCGACTCGGGCGGGCCTTTGCAGCACCTCCTGCTGCGCTACACCCAGGCGCTCATCACCCAGATGGCGCAGACCGGGGTATGCAACCGCCATCACTCGGTGGAACAGCAACTGTGCCGCTCGCTCCTGCTGACCGCGGACCGTTTGCCGACGCTCGAGCTGACGATGACGCAGGAGCTCATGGCGAACATGCTGGGGGTGCGGCGCGAAGGCGTGAACCAGGCGGCAGGGGCGCTGCAGGAGGCCGGCGTGATCCGCTACCGGCGCGGCCACATCAGCATCCTCGAGCGCGCCGGGCTCGAGCAACGCGTCTGCGAGTGCTATGCGGTCGTCAAGCGCGAGTTCGACCGTTTGCTGCCTGACGAGATCGCCCGGTGACGCGCTAGCTTTCGTCGGCGGCCGCGGCCTGCGCAAGGCCCGCCGAGAGCGTCAGCGCCGCGGCCAGCGCCCTCATGCCTTCGGCGCGGTCCTCGCGCCGGTCGCCGCTCGTCGATCCGCTGGTGAGATCCGCGAGCGCCTCGATGCCGACCGGGCCGTGCCGCCGCTGGTAATAACCCACGTACAGCGCGAGGACGCGCGCGGTCTCGGCGAGCGTGCGCCTGTCGCACGTGTCGAGCAGTCGGTCGGCGACTTGCTCGTAAGCTTTGAGCGTTTCGGGAGTCATGGGGACGTGTGAGCGATCCGCAATGTACGCCGCGTCGCCGGCGCATACCGTGCGCTGGCACACACAGCATGCGCGGCGCAGCCGCGCGTCAGCCGTCGAGGACCGCGACCACCCGACCTTCGGCGATCGCGTCTTTTTCATTCACCAGGATTTCCTGCACCACGCCGGCATCTTCGGTGATGACCGGTATCTCCATCTTCATCGACTCGATGACCATCAGCGTGTCGCCGGCTTCGACGCGATCGCCGACGCTCGCCTTGATCTGCCACACCGTTCCGGTGATCTCCGATCTGACTTCGACGCGTGCCATCGTTGCTCCTCCAGAAAACGCCGTGCGCAGTCGTGCCGGCGACGCGGCGCGAAAGTATAGCCCGCCTGTGCGATGGCGCGCCGCGCGGCATCGCCGCGGGTCGTGAGTTCGTCTAACATTGGCGCTCCCCTTTTGGAACTCCGCTACATGACCCCTTTGCCTCTACTGAAAGACGCCACGCTCGAGATCGACGGGCGCATCGCCGTTCTCACGTTCAACCGCGACGACGTGCGCAACGCGCTCACGAGCACCGAGCTCGTGTCCGACATCCCGGAAGCGATTCGCTGGTGCAACGAGAACATCGAGATCTCGGTGCTGATCATGACCGGCGCGGGCAGCGCGTTCTCCGCCGGCGGCAACATCAAGACGATGGGCGAGCGCGCGAAAGGGCCCCCTCACGAGCTCCAGCAGGCGTACCGCCGCGGCATCCAGCGCATCCCGCTCGCGCTCGAGCAGGCCGAGGTCGCGGTGATCGCCGCGGTGAACGGGCCCGCGATCGGCGCGGGTTTCGACATGGCGAACATGTGCGACATCCGCATCGGCTCGACCAACACCCAGTTCGGCGAGACCTTCGTGAACCTCGGCATCATTCCGGGCGACGGCGGCGCATGGTTCCTCACGCGCCTGGTCGGCTACCAGCGCGCCGCCGAGCTCACCCTCACCGGCCGCGTCATCAAGGCCGAGGAGGCGCTGGCGCTCGGGCTGCTCCTCGAAGTCACCGCACCCGACCTGCTGATCCCACGCGCGAAAGAGATCGCGGCCAAGATCGCGCAGAAGCCGCCGCAGGCGCTGCGCTACGCCAAGCGCCTGCTCAAGCTCGCGCAGAAGCAGGCCCTCGAAGAGCACCTCGACGTCTGCTCGGCGTACCAGGCGATCTGCCACAAGACCGAAGATCACCAGGAAGCGCTCAAGGCGTTCTTCGAGAAGCGGCACGGCCAGTACACCGGGAAATGACGCGATGAAGCTGCACTGGATCATCGCGCTCGCCGCGATCGTTTCGACAGCCACGCTGCCGGCGCTCGCGCAGGAGCCGCGCAAGCTCCCGCTCGTCGACGAGGGCGCTGCGGACGTGTCGTGGCTGCGCTTCAAGAAGCGCCTGCAGGCGGCGATCGCCAGCCGCGACAAGCAGTTCCTGCTCTCGATACTCGACCGCAACATTCGCAACCAGACGCAGAAAACGCGCGGGATCGCGGAGTTTCGCAAGCAGTGGGAGCTCGATACCGCCGACAGCCCGGTGTGGCGCGAGCTCCAGACCGCGCTGCAGCTGGGCGCGGCGTACATCCAGCGCGACAAAGGCGCGCGCGAGCTGTGCGCGCCTTACGTGCTCGGCAAATGGCCTTACGAGCTCGAGCCGTTCAACCACGCGGTGGTGATCTCGCGCGATTCGATGGTGCAGGGCGAGCCTTCGACGGCGTCGGCGGCGCTGGGCCGGCTCTCCTACGACATCGTCGAGGTCGACGACTGGGAAGTCGACGACAAGACCGACCCGAAACAGAAATGGGTCCGCGTCGCCTACGGCAACGCCAGGGGCTACGTGCTCGAAGAACACGTGCGCAGCCCCATCGAGCAGGCGGCGTGCTTCGTCAAAGCCGGCAGCGGCTGGAAGATGACCGGGTTCGCGCCGGCCGGGGGAGAGTGACGCAGGCTCAACCCTTGCAGCCGCTCACGCCGCGAGCTGCACGAACTCCGCTTTCAGCCGGTCGCCCGCGAGGTGCAGGCGCGCGACGGTGATCGGCAGCTTGAAGCGGCGGGGGCCGGCGCTGCCGGGATTGAGAAAGAGCACGCCGTCGCGCATTTCCGCCAGCGGCTTGTGGGAGTGCCCGGTGATGACCGCCGCCATGCCCGCCGCGGACGGATCGATGTCGAGGTCGGCGATGTCGTGCAGGAGATACGCGTAGACACCGCCGAATTCGACGACCTCGGTCAGCGGCAGGGTGCTCGCCCAGGCATCGCGGTCGTTGTTGCCGCGAACCGCGTGCACCGGTGCGATGGCGCGCAGGCGCTCGAGGACGTCGGCATTGCCGATGTCGCCGGCATGGATGATGAGCTCGGAGCCTTGCAGCGCCGCAAGCGCCTCTTCGCGTACCAGGCCGTGGGTGTCCGAAATGACGCCCACCTGTTTGATAGAATGACGGTTGAACACAGGGGTGGATGACATGGAAGACTTCGGCAAGCTGGTTCTGCGTCTCGTATTGGGACTTCTGGTCTTACTCCACGGCATCGCAAAAATCAAAGGCGGCGTCGGATTCCTCACCCCGATGGTGCAAGGCATCGGCCTGCCGCCGTGGTTCGCCTACGGCGTCTTCCTGGGCGAAGTGCTCGGCCCGATCCTGCTGATCCTCGGCCTTTTCGCGCGCACCGGCGCTTTCCTCATCTTCGGCAACATGATATTCGCGCTCATGCTGGTGCACCGTGCGGAGTTCTTCGCGATGGGCAAGCAGGGCGGTTACGCGCTCGAGCTGCAGGCGATGTATCTCTTCACCGCGCTCGCGCTGGTTTTCATGACGCCCGGCCGCTACGCGATTTCGAAGCGCTTCTGACGCGAGGCGCTTCAAAATGGATTCCGGATCACTTGCGCTCGCGGACGTCGAGAATGACGGCGGTCCGAAGACCAGGTTCGCTCGTCGAGCCTCGATCTGTTTGAACCCACCCCCACCCTAACCCTCCCCCTGAAGGGGAGGGGACTACAGGCGCGTGGCGCGCCTGCAAAAACTCTCCTTCCCCCTCAGGGGGAAGGTTGGGATGGGGGTGGGTTTGAAGTGAACACCGCAGTTACTTCACGTTTTTCTTCAGGTCCTTCGCCATCTTCAGGTGTTCCTGCAGCGTCGGGAGCGTCTTCGCCGCGAACTGCCGGACTTCTTCGGAGTCGCCTTTCTTCGAGGTTTTCTCGAAGAGCTTCACCGCTTTCTCGTGGTCTTTCACCATGGCTTCGGCATATTCATGGTCGAAGTTCTTGTCCTTCTTCGCGAGCTCCTTGACCATTTTGGCGTGCGATCCGGTCGGGGCTTTCGGCAGGTCCACGCCCATCTTGGACGCGATCGGCTCGAGCTCCTGACTCGCCTTGGTGTGGTCGTCGACCATGCGCTGGGAGAAAGCCTTGACGTCGGCATTCTGCGATTTCTGCGGGACGAGCTTGCCGAGCTCGATCTCGGCCGCGCTGTCGTTCGCGGCGTCCTTCATGAAGCTCGCGTCGCTCTTGGACGCCTTGCCGCTGTCGGACTTCTTGTCGGCGGCATACGCGCCGAACGACAAAACCAGAGCCACACCTGCAAAAATCGACCGACCTAGTGCCTGTGTCATAACGCCTCCTGAGTAAAAAACGGCCGCGGGCCGTGAGCGCGCGTTTGGCAGCAAGCTGCATGCCAAACTGTTCACGGACCGGGGCCGTCGATAAAGGTAACGGGGCAAACCAATGTTTCCCCGTAGGCCCGCCGCCCTTCGCTATCCGCCGGTCAGCCGGGATGCGGTGCGCGGGTCGGGGTGGCAGCGCCGGCGCGGGCGCTGCCGTGCGCGGCGCTCGCGCCAGCTCGCGCACCGAAGACCATTTCGGTGAGCCAGTTGACCAGGATCCCGGTGTACGCGCGCTGCGCGGGGGCATGCGACAGTCCGTGGTCGGCCTCGGAGATGACGCGATAGGTCAGCGAGTGCGCGTGCGTGCACGCTTCGAGATAATTCTCGATCGTGCGGTGCGGGACGATGTCGTCGCGCTCGGATTCGACGATCAACACGTCGCCTTTGAATGCCGCGCACGCTTTCAGCGCGCGGTTGTCGCCGGGGCGCAGCTCGCGGCGGCGGTACGCGTGCAGGTCGGCCGCTTTATGCAGCTGCTTCTTGGGCATGTCCCAGTCGGCGTCCTGATAGAGCGCGGGGACCCGCAAGGCGAGCCAGCGCACCGGACGCAGGGTCGTCAGTATGGCGGCGAGGTAGCCGCCGTAGCTGCTGCCCACCACACCGATCGACGCTTCATCGACCGAAGGATGGCTCTGAAGCTCGTCGTACGCCGCCAGCACGTCGCGCAGGTTGTCTTCACGCGAGACGCACGCCTGCTGCGGTTCGTTGCGCGCGTGCCCTCTCAGGTCGAACGTCAGCGAGATGCAGCCGAGCGCCGCGATCTCGCGTGCGCGCGCGAGATACTGCTGCTGGCTGCCGCCCCAGCCGTGAACGCACAGCACGCCGGGAATGGTGGTCGCCGGTGCGATGAGCGTTGCCGCGATGTGCTCGCCGTCGACCGCCAGCTCGACTTTGCTCTCATGCGTCGGCATACGGCTCGACCATCGTGTACTTCGTGATGCGGTCGACTTTCTCGTCGACGCCGCTGAAATACACCGTCGCCTCGGGCGGCGGTTCGCACTCGCCGTAGACTTCGACGCACCACGCGCGCACCGCGCGCAGCGCCGGGTCTTCGCGAAAGCGCTCGAGCGCGCCGACCTCCGCGCCGCTCGCGCCCCCGATACGCCACGACTGCTCGAGCACGCCGCAGCGCAGCCGGCCCGCGGCATCGCGGCCCTGCACGACATCGTAATTGCGGCGCGAGGCAAAAAACCCGGGGAAGCACGCGTGAGCGGCATCGTCGTAGACCTGGGCGTGACTCACCGCGAGCCGCATCGCGTCGGGCATGTCCAGCGCGAGCAGTGCGTCGAATCCGCCTCGCGCGACGACCAGGCTCGAGCCGCCGTAGACTTCTTCGCCGCGGTGGTCCACCGCGAGGCTCTGGGTGCCGTAATAGGTCGCGACGATACCGGCGATCTTCACCTGGCCCACGCTGAACGTCGACACCTCGGTGAGATTGTGCTCGAGGGCGACGCCGCACTGCGCGAGCTCGTGCGAGTCGATGTCCGCGATCGCGGCTTCGAGGTCGCGCATCGCATACACGACCGTCTGCCCGCGCCCGCCGAGCGCGAGCGCAGGCTTGACTCGCACCGCGCCGAGCTCGAGCAGCCTGGCGCCTGCGCGCGCGGCGTCGTCGGTCGTGAACGCCGCATAGCCGTCGAGCACCGCGTGCCGCACCGCCTCGGGAAATTCATGCGACCACCCGCTCGGCGCCGCGGCACGAGGGTCTACGAGCGGGTGAGTGATCGTCTTGGTGCCGGCGAACGCATACGGCACGACCCCGCCGAAGAGATCGTCCTCGCCGTAGATGCCGAGCGCCGCGGCCGCGTCGCAGCCGACGATCGTACGGCTCGGCACGTAGTACAGCGCGCCGTTATACGCAGCCTGGCCAGCGTACTCGCCCGCAAAAGCGCAGCCTTTGAGCGCAGCGAGCTTGTCCGCGAGCTTCATGCGGGTGACGCACTCGTGCGAGCCCGGGTTGTAGCCGCGCGGCGGCGCGTACGACACGACCACGCCTTGCGCGGCGCCGGCGGACGCGAACGGTGCGCGCGCCGTATGAGCACTCGTGAACGGTTCGGATTGCATGGCGCTCCTTCGCACACCGCACGCCCGCTGCGGGGTCGACCCCGGCTCTTGGGGTCTGACCCCGGTTTTTTGGGGTCAGACCCCGGTTTGATCCGGGGCGATGCGCAATTCCCTCAATGACCGCAGACGGCGCGCCTCTACGCGACACGACGCAAAAAGCGGACCGAGCGTGGTTTGCCCGCTTGAATCGGCGCTCATACAATCGGTTCGCATGTCGCCCATCGAAGGAGCGTTCACATGATCGCGCAGGCGGTACTTTCAACGTCGCTGATGGTGCTCGCGTCAGCCGCCGCAGCCCAGACCCTCTACAAATCGACCATGCCGGACGGCAAAGTCACCTACGGCGAAAAGCCCGTCCCCGGAGCTAAAAAGGTCGACACGATCGAGCCGCCCCCTGCGAAGACCGGAGTGGTCCCGATCAGGCCGGAGGAAAAGCGCGCCCAGCCGCAGTCGGCGCCGCAACAGCCCGACCTCGTGCAGGCCCGCGACAACCTGCAGAAAGCGCAAGCCGCGGCCGAAGCGGGCAAGGAGCCTTTGCCGGGGGAGCGCATCGGCACCGCCGGCGGCAACAGCCGCCTCACCGATGCGTACTTCGAGCGGCAGAAAAGCCTGGCGCTCGCGGTGGACTCGGCGCGCAAGCGCGTGCAGCAGCTCGAGGGGGCGCGCTAGCGAACCGGTTTTGTAGCGCAGGCGCCGCGCCTGCAGCGAGGTTCGGGTTCACGGCAGCAGGCGAGGCGCCTGCGCTACCAGAAGCGCCGCGTGCGGCGCGAAGAAGCGATTTGAAAATGGCGACGGAAGCCTTGATTGCTCACGCGCATTAATCGGGACAGTCCCCGATTGTCACTATCCGCAAATCGGGGACAGTCCCCCCATTCACAGAATGCGGTTGAACCACGCGAGCGACAGTAGCGCCGAGGTGATGGCGAGCACGGCGGCGAGCGCCGAGAACAGCGAGGTCACTTCGGTTTCCTTCTTCTCGAGCGTGAAGCGCGAGGTGAGCGCGCGGTAGACCTTCTTCAGCTCTGCGGCGTTGCCCGCGTAAAAGTATTCGGCGTGGGTGATGCTCGCGACGTTCTTCAGGGTGTCCTCGTCGAGCCGCACCCGCATGCGCCAGCCTTCGAAGCCCATGACTTCGCCTTCGGGCGTGCCGATGCCGACGGTATAAACCCGCACGCCGCGCTCGGCCGCGGCGTTCGCGGCTTCCAGGACTTCGGGGCCGGTCGTACGCTGCCCGTCGCTGATGAGGATGATCGCGGCGGACGTGGCTGAACCCGGCGCCACCGGCTTCTTCTCGGCTTTCTCCTTACCTGCGGCGGGGTCGGCCGCGGCCGGCGCCGGTTTACGGCGTCCTTCCGGTCCGCCCGCCACCGATTCGAGCGTGATCCCTTCGTCGGGAAAGATCGCGCCGAGCGACACGACGATCGCACTGCCGAGCGCGGTGCCGCGCTGGAGCTGCAGGCGCTCGATCGCGGAGAGGATGTCCTCGCGGTTCTGCGTCGGATGCTGCACGACGAGCGCCGTCGCCGCGAAAGCGACCACGCCGAGCCTGGTGCTTCGCGGCTGTTCCTCGACGAACGTCCGGGCCGCAGCCTGCGCCGCTGCGAGCCGGTTCGGCTGGACATCGGTCGCGCGCATGCTGCCCGAGACGTCGATCGCGAGCATCACGGTCTCGTGCAGCGCGGGCAGGCTGACGATCGCCGCGGGCCGCGCCGTGGCGACGATCATCGCGATCAGCGCCGCGAGAAAGAGCGCCGGGGGTATGTGGCGGCGCATCGCCGGCGCGCGGCCGACAGCCTCTCTGAGCATCGTGAGGTTCGCGTAGCGCGCGGCCGATTTCGCTTTGCGGCGCACCACGAACACGTAGCCCGCGACCACGACCGGGACCACGAGCAGCAGCCACAGGAGCTGAGGCCAGATGAACGTCATCGGTTCGCGCCGAGGTGCGGGGGGAGAGCGCCGCCCGCGGCGAGCTGGCTGCGGCGCTTGCGAAGATCGGCAAAGCGCATCAGGGCATCGACCAGGTCGTCCCCGGTCGAGAGCTCGAGCGCGTCGATGCCGGCGTCGCGAAAAGCTTCGCGCAGCGAAGTCTCGCGGCGCTCGGCGGCCTGCGCGAAACGCTTCCTGAAACCGCGGTCGTGCGTGTCGACGAAAAGCTGCTCGCCGCTTTCGGCGTCCTGCACGACGAGCATGCCGAGATCGGGCATTTCGATTTCGAGCGGGTCGTAGAGCCGGACCGCGATCGCTTCGTGGCGCTGTGCGATGTGCGACAGCGGCTGCGCCCACCCCGGCGCGCTGATGAAATCGGACACGATGAAGACCAGCGAGCGCCGCTGCATCACCTGGAAAGCGCTCTGCATGAACTGCTTCAGGTCGGTGCTCGCCGAGCGCTCGCGCTTGGGCCGCGCGAGCATGCGATGGAGGATGTGCAGCACCTGGCGGCGGCCGCTGCGCGCGGGGATCACGGTGTCGACCGCGTCGCCGTAGAAGACCGCGCCGACGCGATTGCCGTGACGCGTGAGCAGCCTCGCCAGCACCGCGACGAATTCCGCGGAGAGCGAGCGCTTCCTGACCGCGCCCGAGCCGAAGTCGAGCGACGGCGAGAGGTCGAGCAGAAACCACGCGGTGACTTCGCGATCCTCGTAATACTCGCGCACGTACGGGGTCTGCAGCCTCGCGGTCACGTTCCAGTCGATGTGGCGGACGTCGTCGTTGTACTGGTATTCGCGCAGGTCCGCGAGATCGAGCCCGAAGCCGCGGAAGAGTGTCCGGTAATCGCCGTGCAGCAGCCCGTCGAGGCGCCGCAGCACCGTCCATTCGAGACGGCGCAGGACGGTCTCGGCGTCGGCGCTTTTCGCGGCCGGCGCGACGAAGGCGTGAGTGCCCGCTACTGCCGGCGCTTTTGCGGCGCCAGTGCCTTTTGCTGCCGGCGCTTTTACGGCGTTAGTTACTTGCGAC
>JAQGNC010000642.1 GCA_028292065.1 Betaproteobacteria bacterium | reverse complement strand
CTCCTCGCGATGACAACCGTTGACGTGCGCCACGAGATCGCCACGTCGCAGTGCTCCTCGCGATGACAGCCGTTGACGTGCGCCACGAGATCGCGTCGTCGCAGTGCTCCTCGCGATGACAGCCGTTGACGTGCACCACGAGATCGCCACGTCGCGCTGCTCCTCGCGATGACAGTGTCGCTGTCATTGCGAGGAACGATGTGACGAAGCAATCTCGTTGCGAACGAAGCCGGATCAGGTCCCCACCACCTTCGCCAGATAAGCCGCCGTCCGGCTCTCCTTCGATTTAGCGACCTGCGCCGGCGTCCCCGCCGCCACCACCCGCCCGCCTTCGTCGCCGGCACCGGGGCCGATGTCGATGACCCAGTCGCTGCCGGCGACGATGTGCATGTCGTGCTCGACCACGATGACGGTATTGCCTGCGTCGACCAGTCCGTCTAGCTGCGCCTTGAGCTTTTCGACGTCGGCCGGGTGCAGGCCGGTCGTTGGCTCGTCGAGGACGTAGAGCGTGTCGCCGCGCTGGATGCGCTGGAGCTCGGTCGCGAGCTTGATGCGCTGCGCTTCCCCACCCGAGAGCTCGGTCGCAGGCTGACCCAGGCGCAGGTAGCCGAGACCGACTTCACGCAGCACACCGAGCGCGCGCCGCACGTGCGCTTCGTCTTCGAAAAATTCGTAAGCGGCGTCGACCGTCATACCGAGCACGTCGGCGATGTTCTTGTCGCGATAGGTGACTTCGAGCGTCTTCGCGTTGTAGCGCGCCCCGTGGCATGTCGGACACGGCGCATACACGCTCGGCAGGAACAAGAGCTCGACGCACACGAAGCCTTCGCCTTCGCAGTTTTCGCAGCGGCCTTTCGCGACGTTGAACGAGAAACGCCCGGCATCGTATCTGCGCTGCTTCGCGAGCTTGGTGGCCGCAAAGAGCTTGCGCACGTTGTCGAAGAGCCCGGTATACGTCGCGAGATTGGACCTCGGCGTGCGCCCGATCGGTTTCTGGTCGACCACCACCAGGCGTTTGATCTTTTCGATCCCGCTGGTGATACGGCCTTCGCTCGGAGTCGACGCGCTGCGCTCGAGCTCGTCGCTTTCTTCCACGTCGACGGGAATCTCGTGGCCGAGATGTCCCGCGACGAGCTCGACCAGCACCTGGCTCACGAGGCTCGACTTGCCCGAGCCCGACACACCCGAGACGGTCGTGAAGACCCCGAGCGGAATATCGACGTCGAGCTTGTCGAGGTTGTTGCGCGTGACGCCTTCCAGCCTGAGCTGGCCGTGCGCCTGCCGCGGCTCGCGCGTATAAGGCGCGTGATCGTCGAAGAGATAACGCCGCGTCTTCGACTGCTTCACATCCGCGAGCCCCGCGAGCGGCCCGCTGTAGAGCACCTGCCCGCCGTGCTCACCCGCGTCGGGTCCGATATCGACGATCCAGTCGGCGTGGCGGATCACGTCGACTTCGTGATCGACCACGAACAGAGAATTGCCTGAAGCTTTGAGGCGGTCGAGCGCGACGAGCAGCGCTTCGGTGTCGGCCGGATGCAACCCGGCGGAAGGCTCGTCGAGGACGTAGACCACGCCGAAGAGGTTCGAGCGCACCTGCGTCCCGAGGCGCAGCCGCTGCAGCTCGCCCGGAGACAGCGTCGGCGTGCTGCGCTCGAGCGTGAGATAACCGAGTCCGAGGTCCATCAGCACCTTGAGCCGTGCGCACAGATCCTCGGCGATGCGATGCGCGACGATGACTTTCTCGGGGTGCTCGGCCGACATCTTCCTGATCTCGGCGCCGTGGCCTTCAGCCGTCGACTTCATGACCTCGGCGAGTTTCTTCAACGGCTTGCGCGAAATTTCCGCGATGTCGCAGCCGGCAAACGTCACCGACAGCGCTGCGCGCCGCAGGCGCTTGCCGCGGCACTCGGGGCATTCGGTACTGATGAGGTGTTTCGCGACACGCTTCTTGATCATCGCGCTCTGGGTGTTGGCGAAAGTGCTCATCACGTAGCGCTTCGCGCTCGTGAAAGTGCCCATGTAGCTCGGCTGCTCGCGGCGCTTGAGCGCGCGCTGCACGTCGCGCAGCTCGAGACCCGAATACACCGGCACCTGCGGCTGCTCGTCGGTGAAGAGGATCCAGTCGCGATCTTTCCTGGGCAACTCGCGCCACGGCTTGTCGACGTCGTGGCCGAGCGTCATGAGGATCTCGCGCAGGTTCTGGCCCTGCCACGCCGGCGGCCATGCGGCGACCGCGCGCTCGCGTATGGTCAAGGTGTCGTCGGGCACGAGCGAGCGCTCGGTCACGTCGTAGATGCGGCCGAGGCCGTGGCACGTCGGACACGCGCCTTGCGGCGTGTTCGGCGAGAACGATTCGGCATAGAGAAGCTCCTGCCCCGGCGGATAGCGGCCGGCGCGCGAGTACAGCATGCGCAGCAGGTTCGAGAGCGTCGTGACGCTGCCGACCGAGGATCGCGACGTCGGCGAGCCGCGGTGCTGCTGGAGCGCGACCGCGGGCGGGAGGCCTTCGATCGTGTCGACTTCGGGTATCGAGAGCTGGTCGAAGAGGCGTCTCGCATACGGTGAGACCGAGTCGAGGTAGCGCCGCTGCGCCTCGGCGTAGAGCGTCCCGAACGCGAGCGAAGACTTGCCCGATCCTGATACGCCGGTGAAAACGACCAGCGCGTCGCGCGGGATCTCGACGTCGACATTCTTGAGGTTGTGCTCGCGCGCCCCGCGCACGTGGACGAATCCGGAAAATTCTTTTTTCATACTCCCGCACCGTTGTGCACAGGTGTTCGACGCACGACGCATCGCACGCCGCACCGCACGGCACTGCAATTCCGGTGCCCTCGCCCGGGTTGACGTTCATCCGCGCGGCGAATCCGCCGCGGCACAGCATGTGCATATTTCACGGCCTTGAGCAGCGCTCGCGACACGCGCGCGCAGCGCCCGACAAGGAAAAGTTGCGGTGGATATTTCGAGAAGAGAATTTCTGCGATTGATGGGGGGCGCCGGCGGCGCCCCGGCACTGACGGGCTTGATCGCTTCGGGCGTGAGCCTGGCGCCGACGGTTGCGCGCGCGCAGGCGCTGCGGATCAGGGACGCGAAGACCACGCCGAGCGTGTGTCCCTACTGCTCGGTCGGCTGCGCAACGCTCGTTCACACGGTCGAAGGCAAGATCGTCAACATCGAAGGCGACCCGCGCAGCCCGCACAACGAAGGGTGCCTCTGCCCCAAAGGCGCGGCGATCTTCCAGCTGCACGTGAACCCCAACCGTCCGACGCAGGTACTCCATCGGGCGCCGGGCGCGGCCGATTGGGAAGTCTGGGACCTCGAGCGCGCGATGAACCGCGTCGCCGCGCTCGTGAAAAAAACCCGCGACGAGACTTTCGTCGAGACGCTGCCGAACGGCAAGCTGGTCAACATGACGCCGGCGATCTTTTCCCTCGGCGGCGCGACGCTCGAGATCGAGTTCAATCACCTCCAGCAGAAGCTGATGCGGGGCCTCGGCATCGTCGCGATCGAAAACCAGGCGCGAATATGACACAGCTCCAGCGTCCCCGGTCTGGGGACCCGGCTGGGCCGCGGCGCGGCAACGCTCTATCCGCGCGCGATGGAGGATTCGGACTGCATCGTCGTGATGGGTTCGAACATGGCGGAGAACCACCCGGTGGCTTTCCGCTGGCCGATGAAAGCGAAAGTCCAGAACGGCGCCAGGCTCATTCACGTCGATCCGCGCTTTACCCGCACGAGCGCGGTCGCGGACATCCATGCGCCGGTGCGCGCAGGCTCGGACATCGCTTTCCTCGGCGGGCTCATCACCTTCGTCCTGAACAGCGCGCGATGGAACACCGACCCGTTCTTCCGCAGCTTTATCGTCAACTACACCAACGCGGCGACCCTGATCGGCGAAGACTTCAAGGACACCGAGGACCAGGACGGCGTGTTCTCCGGGCTGATGGACTACAAGGGCGGACTTCCCGAGTGGCCTTTCAACGC
>JAQGNC010000626.1 GCA_028292065.1 Betaproteobacteria bacterium | reverse complement strand
ACTTACGGCTCGTCGGGCAACGGCAGCTTCGTGCACCTGACCATGGCGCTCTTCGCCGCGATGTCCGACATCAAGCTGGTGCACGTGCCCTACAAAGGCGGCGGACCGGCGGCGATCTCGATCGCCTCGGGAGAGACCCAGGCGCAGATGGCGACGATAGGCGCGGTGTTGCAGCAGATCGCCAACAGGCGCGTGCGCGCGCTCGCGATCACGTCCGATTACCGCATCGACATCCTGCCGCAGATCCCCACGCTCGCAGAAGCGGGTGTGACCGGCTACGAGTTCACCGCGTGGATCGGCGCGCTCGGCCCCGCGGGAATGCCGAAGGCCGTCGTCGACAAGCTCAACGCCGACATCCAGAAAATACTGCGTATGCCCGACGCGGCCGAGAAGCTCAGGAGCCAGAGCCTGGAGCCGATGTTCATGAGCCCGGAGCAGTTCGCGAGGCGGCTGAAGTCGGACTACGACAAGTACGAGAAAGTGATCAAGCTCACCGGCGCAAAGATCGACTGAGGCTTCTGACGCTCAAGAGCTGGAAAGCAGGAATGCAAGGGACGCAAAGGAAAGACCAGGGACGCAAAGGCGCATGAAGATAAGGCAGCGGACGGCGTGCGGCGCAGGAATCGCTCGCTCGCGAGCAACGCTGACCGAGCTGCTTGGCGTCCTTCTTTCCTGCTTTTGAATTGCTTCGGAGGCGACGCGTTGTCGCTCATCCCGCGGTGCCTGATAATAGGTAGTCGCAGCACGTCGGCAGCAAATCCCGAGGAGAAACCGCATGTGGGTCATCGTACGTCTGGCAGCGGCCGTTGCCGTTGCGTGTGTTCCATTGGCGGCGGTTGCGCAAAGCTATCCGGCGAAGACCGTGCGTGTGGTGATTCCCTGGCCGCCGGGCGGCTCCAACGACGTGGTCGGACGCATCGTCATGCAGAAGCTCGGCGAGGCGACGGGCCAGCAGTTCATCGTCGACAACCGCGGCGGCGCGGCAGGCTCGATCGGCGCGGACGCCGTCGCCAAGGCGGCGCCCGACGGTTACACGATCATGGTGCATTCGACGACCCACGTCGGCAACGCCCACCTCTACAAGAAGCTCCCTTACGACGTGGTCAAGGACTTCACCGGTGTCGGCATGCTGTCGGGCCAGCCCGGCGTGCTGACGGTGCATCCTTCGCTGCCGGCGAAATCGGTGAAGGACTTCATCGCGCTCGCGAAGGCTCGCCCCGGCCAGATCCTCTATTCGACATCGGGCAACGGCAGCAACCCGCACTTGTCGATGGCGCTGCTCTCGTCGATGACCGGGATCAACGTCGTACACGTGCCGTATAAAGGCGGCGGGCCGCAGGTGACCGCGCTGCTCGCGGGCGAGGCGCAGGCGTCGCTCGCCACCATCGCGAGCGTGATCAACCAGCTGCGCGCAGGCCGGCTGAAAGCGCTCGGCGTGACATCGGCCAAACCTTCCAGAAGCCTGCCCGGTGTACCGCCCATCGGAGACAGCGTCAAAGGTTACGAGATGTCGCCGTGGATCGCGGTGTTCGCACCCGCCGGAACGCCGAAGCCGATCATCGATCGCCTCAACGGCGAGATCAACAAAGTGCTTGCCCAGCGCGACGTGCAGGACAAGCTCGTGAGCCAGGCCCTCGACCCGTGGCCCAGCACCCCCGACGAGATGAACCGCCAGATCGGAATCGATTACGAAAAATACGGGAAGCTGATTCAGCTGACGGGGGCGAAGATCGAGTGACGTTTGAGGGATGAGGGATGAGGGATGAGGGATGAGGGTTGGGGTGAGGGGAAAAGGGGAAAGGGGTTAAATGAATCTGGGAATTGAAAGTGAAACCGCTCTCGTCGTCGGCGCGAGCGAAGGCATCGGCTACGAGACCGCCAAAGCGCTGCTCGAAGAAGGTGTGCATGTCCTGATCTGTTCGCGCAACGCGCAAAAGCTCGAAGCGGCGGCGCGCGAGCTTCATGCGTCGACCGGGCGCAAAGTGCGAAGCTTCGCTGCTGACATCACGAAAGCGGCAGACGTCGAAGCGCTTAAGGCGTGGGTCGCGGAAGCAGCGCCCAGGCTCGACATCCTCGTCAACGCGGTCGGCGGAAGCCGCCGCGCCCTGTTCGAGGACCTCGACGACGCCGCGTGGCTCGAGAACTACGAATTCAACGTGCTCGGCACGGTGCGCGTGATTCGCGCGATGGTGCCGTTGCTGGAAAAGTCGGGCGCCGGGCGCATCGTGATACTCGGCGCGGCGGGCGCGCGGATGCCGTATCCGAACCAGGTCGTCTCCAACGTCCACAAAGCGGGGCTGATCGCGCTCGTCAAAACCCTCGGCGTCGAGTTTCAGAAACACAATATCCGCGTCAACTCGGTCTCGCCGGGACGCACCCTGACTTCGCTGTGGAAGACCCGTGCGGAGCAGATCGCGATGGACCGCGGCGTCAGCACCGATGCGGTCATCCACGAGTTCAGCGAAGAGATTCCCATGGGGCGCTTCGGCAAACCCGAAGAGATCGCCGCCATGGTGGTGTTTCTCGCGTCGCACAAGGCGAGCTACGTGAACTGCCAGTCGATCCTCGTCGACGGCGGCATTGCGAGGGGGCTCGTCTGAAAACTGACGCGGCCAGGGTTGTGACCCTCAGCAGCGCGAGGGCAAATTCGTGATCGCCGCAAATGCGCGGCGATAAACGCGCGAAGCCTCGCTACCTCGAGCTCGCCGAAGAGATCGGGAAAGGCATCGAGGCCGGGACGTTCGCGGTCGGCACGCTGCTGCCGAGCGAAGCCGAGCTTTGCGAGCGCCACAGCGTGAGCCGCCACACCGTGCGCGAAGCGACCCGCGTGCTGCAGGAGCTCGGGCTGGTCGCGCGTCACCAGGGACTCGGCACGCGCATCCAGGCCGCAAAGGCGGCTTCGCGCTATGTGCTCGCGATGGACGCGATTCCCGACCTGTGGGAATACGTGAAGAACACCGAGCTCAAGGTCGTGCGCCGCAAGCTCGTGCGCGCGAAGGACGCGCTGACCCTGCTGCCGGGCGCCGACCCCGGCGATACGTGGCGCCTGCTCGAAGCCATTCGCTACGAGAAAACCGGCGAGCCGATCGCGTGGAAGCAGGTGTATATCGACGCGCGTTACGACCTCGTCGCCGGCGACGTGGGCAAGCGCATGGTGCCGGTGTATTCGCTGATCGAGGAGCGCTACGGCGTCAAGACCGAGAAGGTGCGGCAGGAGATCAGCGCCGTCGCCATCCCCGAGGAAGCCGCCCGCGCGCTCAAAGTGAAAGTCGGCTCGTCGGGTCTCGCAATCGTGCGCCAGTATGTCGGCGCCGCGGACCGCGTGTTCGAAGTGACGCTCAGCATTTATCCTGCGAATCGGTTTCGCTACAGTGTCGAGCTCAAGCTCGAATACGGCAGGTAGGGCAACAAAGCGGACGCGACGCGGCGATCTCGTGGCGCGCGAAACACAAGGAACGCAGGTTATGCGGCGCCGCCGGGACATCCGCCGAGCTGCTTCATCACCCAGTTCGCATTCGCGCACAGCACCCCGTCGCGGTGATCGAGGCCGAGCAGTTGCAGGCCGAAAGGCAATCCGCCGGATTCGAGCACGGGAAGTGAAAACGCCGGAAAGCCGAGCCACGAGCCGTAAGCGATGAAAGTGCGGCTGCCGCTGTGCTCGAGCCTCAACGGCGCGGGGCCTGACGACGCGAGGGTGAGATAGCAGTCGGCGTCGAGCGCGACCGCGAGCTCGCGGCACTGCCGCCTGATCGCCTGGCGCTTCTGCAGCAACTCGGTGTAATCCGCCGGCGCCATGGCGTGCGCGCGCTCGATCAGGCCGTGTATGCGTTTGCCGATCGCGTCGCCGAAGCGCGCGAGGTAATCCTCGTAAGGCCACTTCATCTCGTAGGCAACGATATCGAGCGCGCCGTCGACGTCGCGCTCCAGCGCGTCTTCGAAAGCGCCGACCTCGTCGCTCTCGTTCTTACCGACGATCTCGACGCCTGCGGCCCGCAGTGCGTCCACCGCTTCCTCGAACCGGCTCTTGATCGTGTCATCGATCTCGTTCCAGCCGCGCGTATACAGGCGGATCATCCTGCGCGGCATCGCCGCGTCGGGCGCATTGGCCGCGGCGCCGTCGAGGAATCCGTAACCGGGACTGCCGAGCGCGAGCGAAATGTGGGACGCGACGCGCCACGTGTCGTCGAGCGTCGCGGCGATGACGCCGAGGTGATCGCACGTCGCCGACAGCGGATGGATGCCGGCGGTGTGCAGCGCACCGAGCGTCGGCTTGAAACCGACCGCGCCGCAGAACGATGCCGGCCGCAGGGTCGAGCCTTGAGTCTGGGTGCCCAGGGCCGCGGGGAACATGCCGGCGCCGACGCCCGCAGCAGAGCCGCTCGACGAGCCTCCGGGCGTGCGCTTGCTGTCGAAAGGGTTCGTCGTCGGTCCCGAATAGCCGATCGCGAATTCAGTCGTCACTGTCTTGCCGATGAGGATCGCGCCGCCATGGCGCAGCGCATGCACGCACGCGGCGTCCTGTCCCGACTGCCATCCTTTGAACGCGGCGCTGTTCATCTGCGTCGGCATGTCCTTGGTTGCCATGATGTCCTTGATGCCGACCGGGCAGCCGTCGACCATGGACAGCGGCTGGCCTGCCTTGTAGCGCTTGCTCGACTCGTCCGCGGCTTTGCGCGCGCGTTTCAGATCGAGCGTCACGAACGCCTTCACTTCGCGCTCGCGCGCCTCGATGTTCGCGATGCAGCGCTCGAGAAGGTCGCGAGGCGTGTCGCTCCCGCCGCGAAAGCCTGCGACGGCCCGTGCGAACGACTCGATGTTGGGATTGCACCAGGACTTCATGACATGCTCCGTTTGTGTGCGCGGCGTCCGCGTCATCGCGCCGGCTTGTATACTTTTCATCAACCAACACGAGCGGTCGGCGGGATTCTCCAACGAGAATTGTACGCGATGAAAACGCCCGACCGCCCGGTTCACAAGTCAACGCCGAGGAAGTCTCATGAAGCTCAGCATCAACCGGCTCGCGGTCGCGGCCGCGCTATTCTCCACCGCGTACGCCTTCGCCCAGACGTACCCTGCGCGACCCATACGCATGATCGTGCCGTTTCCGCCGGGGGGCAGCACCGATCTCGTCGCGCGCGTGGTCGCGCAGAAGATGTCGGACGCATGGGGCCAGCAGGTCGTGGTCGACAACCGGCCCGGCGCCAACGGAATGATCGGCACCGATCTCGTCGCGAAAGCGGCGCCGGACGGCTACACGATCGTGCTCGGCACGATCGGACCGATGGCGATCAACGCGAGCCTCTACAGGATGCCGTATGACATCGCCCGCGATCTCGCGCCGATCACTTACACCGCGAATATCGCGAACGTGCTCGTGGTGAACCCGTCGGTCCCCGCGAAAGACGTGAAAGAGCTGGTGGCTCTCGCCAAGGCAAAGCCCGGGACGCTGACTTTCGGATCGAGCGGAACCGGCGGCGCGCCGCACATGGCGGTCGAGCTGTTCAAGATCCTCGCGAAGGTCAACGTGGTGCACGTGCCGTACAAAGGCGGCGGTCCTTCGATGACCGATGCCGTCGGCGGCCAGATCACCGGGAGCTTCGCGAGCATGCCGTCGGCGGTCGGCTTCATCAAAGCCGGCAAGCTGCGTGCGCTCGGCGTCAGCGCCGGCAGGCGCTCGCCCGCGCTGCCTGAAGTGCCGACCGTCGCCGAAGCCGGCGTGAGAGGTTTCTCGGTGCTCGACTGGCAGGGCCTCTTCGGTGCCGCGGCAACCCCGCCGGCAATCGTGAACAAGCTCAACGCCGAAGTCGTGCGCACACTCGCGATGCCCGACGTGGTCGAGCGGCTCACCGCCGCGGGGGTGGAGATCCAGACGAGCACGCCGAAAGCTTTCGGCGATTTCGTGCGGGCGGAGATCAGGAAGTGGAATGGGGTGGTGAAGGAGGCGGGGGTGAAGGTCGAATAAGGTCGCTGCGGGGCTCGCTGGCGCTCGCTTCGGCGTCCGGAAGCAAACCGGGGTCTGACCCCAAAAAGCCGGGGTCAGACCCCATCGTAGTTGGGGTCAGACCCCATCGTAGTTGGGGTCAGACCCCGTCGTGGTTGGGGTCAGACCCCATCGTGGTTGGGGTCTGACCCCGGTTTGGGTCTACGGTTTACCGTTCAGCGCCGACCGACGCTTCCTCATGCGTCACCGCCGGCAGCACCAGTCGGCACATCCTGCGCCGCGTGTTGTGAAACAGCGAGCGCATCTTCGCGGTCCACGGCGTTTTGCGGGCTTTCAATCCTTCGGGGCCTTCGAACGCGTTCGGGTCGGTCAGCTCGTAGGCGGTGAGGTAGCGCGGATTGCCTGAAGTCGCGGTGTAGCGGCGGGCGCGGACCACGCCGGGTACGGTGACGAGGCGCGGCAGGTGCTCCTGGTCGTACCACTCGTTGTATTCGCCGACGATGTCGTCGGGGATGTCGGTGTGGACGATATACAGCCACGGCGTATCGGCAGGCGCGGCGTGGCCGACGTCGCACATCAGCCGGAAATTCATGCGCTCGCGATTGTCGCCATAGAAACGGCGCATGCGCTGCGACCACGGCGTGGGGTTCTGCACGACGTGCTGGAAGCCCGCGCCGCCCTCGATCGTCTCGTCGCCGGTCTCATACCACGCGAGGTATTTGAGAGGCGCGTCGTCCGCACGGTAGCGCCGCGCGCGCACGACTCCCGGAAGTGCGACGACCTGGCGCAGGTGCTCGAGGTTGTACCAGTCGTTGAATTCCTCTTCGTGCTGGGGGGCGACGTCGAGCCAGACCGCGATCAGTCCCTGTGCGTCGGGCATGTCAGACCGCGGCAGTGCCGCGCACCGTCGTGCGATGCATCAGGCGGCGCAGCGGCAGGTCGTAGTCGAAGGTCGCCTTGTGCTGGACCGCCGCGTTGTCCCACATCAGGAGGTCGCCGGGCTGCCAGTGGTGGGTGTAGACGAACTCGGGCTTGATCACGTGGGCGTAAAGCTCCGAGAGCAGGCGCTCCGACTCTTCCGGCGACACGCCGACGATGTGCGAAGTGTGCGCTTCGTTGACGAAGAGGCCTTTGCGCTTCGTCACCGGGTGGGTGCGCACGATGGGCGTCTCGACGTCGGGCACGCTCTTCAGCTGGTCGTCGGTCAGCACGTGCTCCTGGATCACGCGTCCGCCGCGCGCCTGCTCCTGCTTTTGCGCCTCGATGTTCTTCGAGCGATAGAACCGATAGCTGTGAACGTTCTTGAGGCCGTCGATGCGCTGTTTTGTTTCAGCCGGCAGCGCTTCGTACGCAGCGGTCGTGCTCGCGAAGCTCGTATCGCCGAGCACACGTCCGTCCTTGACCGGCACTTCGAGTGAATAGAGCGCGGAGAGCATGCTCGGCTCTTTCTTGTATGACAGGTCGCTGTGCCAGAAGCGTCCCGCGTCCTGGGAGCCGATCGCGTTGCCGTTCTCATCGAGCAGGTTCGAGATGATCAGGATTTCGGGATGGTCTTTGAGCCGGCTTTCCTTGCGCACGTGCTGCTCGAGCACGCCGAAGCGCCGCGTGAACGCGACCTGCTGCTCGGGCGTGAGCTTCTGATGACGGAAGAAGGCGACTTCGTTGTCGAAAAAAGCTTTCGCGACCTGCGCGAAAGTGTCGTCGGCCAGCGGCTTCGAAAGATCGACGCCGGAGATCTCGGCGCCGAGGTGTTTGCCGATGCGGTTTACGGTGATCATCGAGGTATTCCTTGCGAGGGCTGGGGCCACGGAAAAACAACTTGTCCGGACAAGTGGGAATAGTAGGGGCGCACTGCCACGCTGTCAACTTGTCCGGACAAGTGGAATCGGGACTTCCCCCCGAGTCATTCCGTCAGCCGATGGTGCGCATCTGCCAGAAGCCCGCGGCGGTCAGGCGCGGTTTCACGACCGGGTTCCACACGCCTTCGACGAACTGTCGCTGCCCTGCCGTCATCTTGCCGCCCGGCAGGTTTTCCTGCGGCGTGAGCTGCGGGTCGTAAGACGCGCCAAGCGCGGTGAATCGCGCGTCGCCGCGTAAGCCGCGAACGATCGTGTCGAACAGGTCTCGCGCAGGTGTCATGACTGCGATGAGGTCGTTCTCGTCGTGGGGAGGAGGCGACTGCATCTGGTGCCATTGCTCGCGCACGCGAGTGACTGCCGCGCTCAGGCCCAGCTGCCGCGGCGGCAGGAGCTCGTACTCAGCGAGCTTCGCCGCTGCGTGCTCGCCGCAGAAGAGATCGAACAGCGCGAGCGCGCCCGCATGGCTCGGCCTGTAGCGATACTCCTGCGCCAGAAAGACGAATACCGGCTCCATGCGAATCGACATGACGCAGTAGCGCAGCAAAGCGATGCGGCCTGCGCCGCCGCGAACGAGGAGGTCTTCTATATCGACCATCGCCGGCCTAGAAATGCCGCGAAGCCGTCACCGGCTTCAGTGCCGGGTCGAGGACCAGCTCGAGCAGCGTGTTCGATGCAGGCCGCTGCGACAGGAAGCGCGTCAGCTCGCTCTCGGTCGCGACGCGTTCGTAACGCCAGCCGTAAAGGGTCGCGAGCCCGCTGAAATCGAGCACCGGCGGCTCGATCGTGAACGACTCCAGCGCGCCGCCTTTGAGCCGGCTCGCGGCTTCGTTGAGCGTGGCGTAGCGGCGATTCGCGAAGACGACGAGCAGCATGTTCTTCGTGTTCTGCCTGCCCGCGCTCCACAATGCTTCGGACGCATAAAGCGTCGAGCCGTCCCCGATCGCCGCGACGATGCTGCGCTCCGGATGCGCGATCGCACCGCCGACCGCCGCGGGCAGGCCCCAGCCGATGCCGCCGCTGCCGTTGATGATGTATTCGCCCGCAGCGAGCTTCATCCACTGGCGCACGTCGGAAGTCGAGAGGCCCGATTCGTCGTACCAGATCGCGTCGCTGTAGCCTTCGAGGAGCGCTGCGACTGCGCGAGTCGGGTGCAGCGCACCGCCGGTTGCGGGCGGCATTTCGAGGGGCGGTCTGAGCGACGCGGCGGGCGCGGCGGCAGGCAGGGGTGACAAGCACTCGGCGATCGCCGCGAGCGAGCCGCGTATGTCCGCCAGCGACGCGAGAGCGAACTCGCCGTCGCTCGCCTGGACCGCGGCATCGCTGCCGATCCACGCGAGGCGCTGCGGCAGCGACGCCTCGCTGTACAGCGTCGTCCTGAAACCGCGTCCGCCGACGAAGAAGAGCGCGTCGTGATCTTCGAGGCGCTCCGAGATCTGCGTCAGGCTCGGCGGCAGATACCCCGCATACCACCGCGATGCCGCCGAGATCGGGAGCACCCCCGTATAAGGCGCGGCGTAGACCGGCGCGTGCAGGCGCTCGGCCAGATCCTCCAGCGCTTGCGACGCATGGCTCCAGTGCACGTCTTCCGCGGCGACGAGTGCCGGACGTTTTGCGCCGGAAAGAAATCGCGCGTACTCGGTCGCGCGCGCAGCGTCCAGGGGAGGGAGCGAGGGCGCGCGGACCGCGCCGGTTTCGCCTTCGATCTCCTGCTCGAGCAGGTCCGGCGGGCAGATGAGCGCGACCGGTTTATACGGCGGGGTCAGCGCGGCGCGCAGCGCGCGGCGCACGTTCGCAGCCGCGTCGTAGCGCGTGTTGAGCCCGTAGACTTCCTTGCACACGCTGCGCGCCATCTGCTCGAGCGGACCCCACAGGATCGGCTGGGTGTGCAGGAAGCGCCGGTCCTGTCCGCCGATGAGCACGAGGAGCGGCGTTCCCGCGATGCCGGCGGTGTACAGCGTGCCCATCCCGTTGCCGAGGCCGGGCGCGACGTGGAGGTTGACCACGCCGAGTTTACGAGTCGCCCGCGCATAGCCGTCGGCCATCGGCACCGCCGAGACCTCCGACAGCGCGACGACGTAGCGCAGCTTCGCGTGCTGCTCGCACGCCGCGACCAGTGGAATCTCGGTGGTCCCGGGATTTCCGAAGATCACTTCGACGCCGTTCTTCTCGAGCGTTTGGAGCAG
>JAQGNC010000620.1 GCA_028292065.1 Betaproteobacteria bacterium | reverse complement strand
AGCTCGACGAGCGCCGCAGCGGCGCCGCGCAGGCGCGGGCAAACCTCGCCGCCGCCGATGCGAACGTCGAACGCCTGCGGCAGACCGCGGGATTCAAGCGCGTCGTAGCACCCTTCTCGGGCGTGATCACGCGCCGCAACGTCGACGTCGGCGACCTCATCGACGCCGGCGGCGGTGCGGGACGCATGATGTTCGTGCTCGCGCAGACCGATCCGCTGCGGGTGACCGTCAACGTACCGCAGACCTACTCGCAGCTCGTCAAGCAGGGCCAGGCAGTCACCATCACCCAGTCCGAGCTGCGAGGCCAGACTTTCCGCGGGCAGATCGCGAGGACCGCTGCCTCCATCGACTCGGCCACGCGCACGATGCAGGTCGAGGTCACCCTGCCGAACAAGGACGGCGTGCTGCTTCCCGGCGCGTACGTGCAGGTGCTGCTGCCGCTGCAGGCGAGCAAGGCGATGACGATACCGACGAACGCGCTGATGATGCGCGGCGAAGGCGTGCGCGTGGCGGTGCTCGATGCGGACTCGCGCGTGCGTATCAAGCCGGTCAAAGTCGGCCGCAACTACGGCGAGAGCGTCGAAGTGATGGACGGCGTCTCCCCCGGCGACAAGCTCGTGCTCAACCCGAGCGACTCGCTCACCGAAGGCGATCAGGTGACCGTCGCCCCACCCGCACCGGAGAAAGCGGCCAAAGGCGAGAAGTCCGCCGACGCAGGCAAGGCCGCGAAGTGAGGGGTTTGAGACGGCGTCGCGACGCACCCTCACACTGTCATCGCGAGCCGGCTGCGCAGCAACGGGGCCGCGACGCACACCCACACTGTCATCGCGAGCCGGCTCCGCAGGAACGGCGTGGCGATCTCGTGGCGCACGACACGGATGCGAGCGCCTCGCGATTGCTTCGTCGCTGTGCACCTCGCAATGACAGCCCTTTTTTCTCGAGTCCGCGGTTTTGGGAGACGACAGCGGCAGCCGGGCGTCTCGTCGCACTAGCCGCCCGGTCCCTCCTCGGCGCCTGCTCGCTCTGGCCCGGCTACAAAAAACCCGCCGTCGACCTCCCCGTCTCATGGAAAGTCGAAGCACCCTGGCGCGAAAGCACGCCCAAAGACACCGCGCCCAAAGGCCCATGGTGGCAGCGCTTCGGCGATCCCCAACTCGATGCGCTGATCGGCAAATCGCTTTCCGACAGCCCCAACCTCGCCGCAGCCAACGCGAGGCTGGCGCAATCGCGCGCGCTGGTGGCGTCGGCCACGTCGAGTCTTTTCCCGTCGGTGAGC
Organism: Betaproteobacteria bacterium; assembly: GCA_028292065.1. Classification (GTDB taxonomy): domain Bacteria; phylum Pseudomonadota; class Gammaproteobacteria; order Burkholderiales; family SG8-41; genus JAQGMV01. Next base: position 1,375 of record JAQGNC010000620.1, on the reverse strand, counting down.
TTGTCGACGCGCGTCGCGAGCGAGCGCATTTCCGCCAACCGCCCGCTGACCAATTACCGTTCACCGAACTTCTCCACGATCCAGGACAACTTCGTCGTCCAGCTCGGTGTGACTTACGAAGCCGATCTCTTCGGACGTGTGGCACGCACGCTCGAAGGCGTGCGCGCGTCAGCCGAGCAGACCGCCGCCGATTACGAGAACACGCGCCTGCTGCTCACGACCGACCTCGCGACCGCGTATTTCAACCTGCGACAGATCGACATCGAGATCGACGTGCTCAACCGCTCGATCGAGCTGCAGCGGCGCTCGCTCGGCTTCGTGAGCAACCGCCGCGAGCTCGGCGCGGCGTCGGGCCTCGACGTCGCGCAGGCGCAGGCGCTGATCGACAACACCCTCACGCAAGTCGACATCCTGAAGCGCCAGCGCTCGCAGTTCGAAAACGCGATCGCGACCCTCACCGGAACGCCCGCCCCGCTCTTTTCGCTCGCCGCCGACGCGAAGCGCGCGCCGCCTCCCGAGATCCCCATCGGCGTCCCGTCCGACATCCTCGAGCGCCGCCCCGACGTCGCTTCCGCCGAGCGCGCGATGGCCGCGGCCAACGCCCAGATCGGCATTGCGAAGGCCGCTTTCTACCCGAGCTTCGTCATCGGTCCGTCGATCGGTTATCAGAGCACCTCGCTCGCGACGCTTTTCGATGCCCCCAGCGCGATCTGGTCGCTCGGCGTGTCTCTCCTCCAGCCCCTCTTCACCGCCGGGCGCCTGCAGGCGAACGTCGACTTCGCGAAAGCGGGCTACGACTTCACCGTCGCCAACTACCGCCGCGTCGTTCTCACCGCGATGCAGGAAGTTGAAGACGGCATCCTCGGCGGCGCGGCGCTGGACCGCGCGTACACGCAGGCGCAGGTCGCGATCGACAGCTCGAGCCGGGTCCTCGACCTCGCGACCACGCGCTACGAAGGGGGCGTCGCGACTTATCTCGACGTCATCACCGCGCAGCAGTCGCTGTTGAACGCCGAGCGGCAGGCGAGCCAGCTGCACGGGCAGCGGTTGCTGATCGCGGTGTTTCTGGTGAAGGCGCTCGGCGGGGATTGGCAGGGGATGACGACGGTGGGGAGTCGCTAGGCGCGTGGCGCAACCTGGATGAGCCCGACGATTTTCCGTGAAGACGGCTTTCGCTTCTCGAGCCATGGATTCTGGCTCTTGCTCGGTCCCGACGAGCTCTTTGTGCCATTTGCAGAGTTTCCCTGGTTCAAGGAAGCGCCGATTGCCATCTTATGAACGTCGAGCGTCCGCAGCCGCATCATCTCTACTGGCCTGATCTCGACATCGATCTGTCGGTCGATTCGATTCTGCGTCCGAACGAATTTCCCCTGGT
>JAQGNC010000213.1 GCA_028292065.1 Betaproteobacteria bacterium | reverse complement strand
AGCTTCGGTGAAACCATGACGATTGCAACGACTATGCCTTACCTGAGAGCGACAGTGCGCGCGAACGCGCGTGCGCTGCTCGGTGCGCTCGCGCTGTCGTGCCTGGCGGCGTGCAGCAGCATGGACGACTACTCCGGGCCTCGCACCCTCATCCCCGCACGGCAGCTCAACGTGAGCCCGTCGCTGCACATACCGGCCGAAGCGATCGTCGCCGCCGGCATCATCTATGCGATCGTCGACCCCCTCGCGCCCAACTGGAAAGTGCAGGTCGAGCCGCTCGGCGCGCAGCGCTACCGCGTGAACCTGACGATGAAGCGCTTCATCACCGGCGGCGAAGGCGAGAGCAACTGGGTCTTCAGGCGCGCGGCGGAAAAGCTGCAGCACGAAGGCGGCTTTGCCGAATACGCGATCCTGTCGTACTCCGAAGGCATCGAATCGAAAGTGACCCTCGCCCAGCGAGTCGCCTCGGGCGTGGTCGAACTGCGGTAGCGGCTGGGGTCTGACCCTGAGGCTTCTCGCTATTGCTGGGGTCTGACCCCGGCCTTCTGGGGTCAGACGCCGGTTTGGCCGTTCGACTCAGACGCCGCCGTGCGCCTGCTCCTGAATCCTTCGCGCCATTTCGACCCTGAACTCGCGTCGGCCCAGCACCCATCCGCCGTTTGCGGCGTCGCGAATTTCGCCGAGGCACACCTCGTCCAGCCCGCGCTCGAACAGCCCGCGATAGGCGCCGGCGCGCCGCTCGTCATCCGCGCCTAGAGCGACATACTCGGCGTGAGGCACGACGAGCGGCGACCTCACGCGCTCGGCGTTGGTGCGGTAGCTCGACCACCGATATTGTCGCGGATGATCGACCATCCCCGCGCGCACCGGGTTGAGCTCGATATAGCGATAGCAACTCAGCAGGTACGCCTGCTGATCGACCACGCTCGACCGGAACCGTCCTTCCCAGAGCGTGCCGCTGCGACCGTAGGTGCGATTGACGTACTGAACATAGCGTTGTCCCACGTTCTTCATCAGCAGTGAAAGACCGTCAGCGTGCTGCGGCGTGACCAGCAGGTGCACGTGATTGGTCATGAGCACATACGCGTGCACGGCACAGCCGAACTGCTGCGCGTGCTCCATCATGAGTTGCAGATAGCCCAGGTAATCGTTGTCGCGCTGGAAGCACGCAGCGTGGTTGATCCCGCGCTGGACCGCGTGCACGGGATACCCGGCGAGCCGCAATCGTAACTGGCGGGCCATCGATCACCTCCGCGTGAAACGCCACAGGGGTTCAACGCGGAAATCTGCGCGGCGTGCACCTGAACCGGGGTCTGACCCCAAAAAAACGGGGTCAGACCCCATCGAGGGCGGGGTCAGACCCCATCGGGGGTGGGGTCAGACCCCGTCGAGGGTGGGGTCTGACCCCGGTCAGCCGTGGCAGTGCTTGAACTTTTTGCCCGAGTTGCAGGGGCAGGGGTCGTTGCGGCCGACTTTCTGGACGTCGCGCAAGAAAGGCCGCGCGCGCTGCTCGAGCTCCATCGAAGTCGGCAGGCGCTCGAGCTGGCGCTGGTTGCCTTCGAACGCCGCCGCTGTGTCTTGCGCGCCAGGCGGCGTTCTCGCTATGTTGAAGAACGCGTAGGCGCGCGGGCCGTTCGCGCGCACGTAGTGGATGAAGAGCTGCATGTGGCTCGTGCCGGTGTAGCGGCTGCGCCAGTGGTCGGTGTCGCAGCCCAGATACATCACCGCGTCGCCGGGGTTGAGGCTCACCGCGACGTCTTCACCGCTGGGCTTGCCGATATAGATCGGCCAATCGGCGTCCTGCGCGAGGTTGAGCGTGAAGCTGATCTCGCACGCGTCGCGGTCGCGATGGCGGTGCAGGATCTCGCCGTGCTTGTAGCTGCGCGCGTAAGTGTAGGTCGGAAGCACCGGCTCGCCGCAGAGCTCGGACACGTGCGGCACCTTCTCGACCATGAGCCGCACGAAAGGCAGGAAGTTGTAGACCGCGGGCGAGTTCGGCGCCTGGGCGTCCTTCGTGTACCGGCCCTGCCGCTCGATCTCGGCGAATTCGGCGGCGAGCGCCGCGGCGCGATCCGGCGTGATGAAACCCGGCGCGAGTACGTAGTGGTCTTCCGCGAGTGATGGATTCATGCGTGGGCGGATGGCTGCTGGACGCTGCATTTTAACAGCAGCCCGGACGCGACGGACGCCAAGGCAAGCCGTTCTACCGTTCGGCGCTTGCCCTTTGCGTCCTTGCTTTCTCCTTCGCGTCCTTCTTTCCTGCTTTTAAGGCTTCAGGCTCAACAGCATGTTCACCACTTCCCCGACGAGGTGCTCGAAGATCGGCAGGAAGAAAGGCACCGAGAGGAAGGCCGCGACCAGCCCTACCATCAGGGTGATCGGGAAGCCAACCGCGAAGATGTTGAGCTGCGGCGCGGCGCGGCTGAGGATGCCCAGCCCCAGGTTGGTGATGAGCAGCGCGGCGATGACCGGCAGCGCGAGCGACAGCGCGGCGTAAATCATGTAGCCGCCCCACGACGCGAGAGTCTTCCAGAAGACCGCGCTGGTGCCGCTGCCGACCGGTATCGTCGTGAAGCTGTCCGCGAGCACCGAGAAGAGCAGCAGGTGGCCGTTGATCGCGAGGAAAGTCAGCGTCGCCGCGAGCCCGAAGAAGCGCCCGAGCACCGGCAC
>JAQGNC010000208.1 GCA_028292065.1 Betaproteobacteria bacterium | reverse complement strand
GACGCGATACGCGCCGCCGCGCGCGACGGCGACGTGGTGCTGACGAGGGGCGCGGGGTCGATCGGCGGAGTGCCGGCGACGCTGACGCAGCAGGGAGGCGTGAGGCGTGAGGCGTGAGGCGCAACTTCAAAACCGCGTGTCCGAGAGGGCGGGTGAGCGCTTTATGACGCCTCCCGCCTCACCCCTCACGCCTCACGCACTTCGCGGCGAGTTGCGCGGCAACGAGCCTATGAGCAAGCACGTCAGCTGGCGCGCGGGCGGCGTCGTCGATCGCGCGTACCGGCCGGCCGATCTCGACGACCTGCGCGCGTTCCTGCGCACCCTCGCGCCCGAGGAGCCGGTGTATTTCGTCGGGCTCGGCAGCAACCTGCTGGTGCGCGACGGGGGCTTGCGAGGCACCGTGATCTTCACGCATTGGGCTTTCCGCGAGATCGCCTTGGGCGATGTCGCTGAAAACGAAGGCGGGATTCGAGTCGACGCCGGCGTCGCAAGCCCGAAAGTCGCGCGCTTCGCGGCGATGCACGGTCTGGTCGGCGCCGAGTTTCTCGCCGGCATACCCGGCACGATCGGCGGCGCGCTCGCGATGAACGCCGGCTGCTACGGCGGCGAGACCTGGAACATCGTGCGAAAAGTGGTCACGGTCGATCATTCGGGCGAGCTGCACGAGCGCAGCCCCGCGCAATACCGCATCGGTTACCGCACCGTCGTCAAACGCTGCAACCAGATCGCAAGCGTCGCGTCCGCCGCGGCCATGAAACGCCGCACGGGCGTCGAGGAGTGGTTCGTGTCCGCGGTGCTCGCGCTGCCGCGCGGCGACGGAGAGGACTCGCGCCGTCAGGTCAAAGACCTCCTGTCGCGGCGCATCGCGAGCCAGCCTCTCGGTGAGCCGAACGCGGGCTCGGTATTTCGCAACCCGCCCGGCACCTACGCCGCGAAGCTCATCGAAGACTGCGGCCTCAAAGGCCGCGCGGTCGGCGGCGCGCTCATCAGTCCGAAGCATGCGAACTTCATCGTGAACACCGGCGACGCCCGCGCCGCCGACATCGAAGCGCTGATCGACCTCGCGCAAGCTGCGGTGAAAGATAAATTCGGCATCGAGCTCGAGCGCGAAGTGCGAATCGTCGGAGAGCCGCAAACCCAAGTGCGTGAGGAGCGAGGCGTGAGGAGTGAGGCGCAAGGGCCGGACCAGCACGAAATCCCGGGAGGCGCGCAATGACTACCCCTCACCCCTCCCGCCTCGCGCCTCACGCGGTTCAAAGGGGCACGCAATGAGCACGCCTCACCCCTCACGCCTCACGCCTCACGCCTTTGGAAAGGTGGCGGTGCTCCTCGGCGGCCGCAGCGCCGAGCGCGACGTGTCGCTGCGCAGCGGCGGCATGGTGCTCGATGCGCTGAAGCGCAAAGGGATCGACGCGCACGCGTTCGACCCGAAGGATCACGGCCTCGAGCAGCTGATCGCGCAGCGCTTCGACCGCGTGTTCAACGCGCTGCACGGGCGCTTCGGCGAAGACGGAACGGTGCAGGGGGCGCTCGAGTATCTCGGCCTGCCCTACACCGGCAGCGGCGTCATGGCGAGCGCGCTCGCCATGGACAAGTGGCGCACCAAGCTCATGTGGCAGGCCGCGGGGATTTCGACGCCGCCGTACGAGGTGCTGACCAAGGACAGCGATTTCGTCGCGGTCGCGGGAAGGCTCGGCGTGCCGCTCATGGTCAAGCCCGCGCGCGAAGGCTCGAGCATCGGCATGAGCAAAGTCGAGTCGGTCGAGAAGCTCGAAGCGGCTTACGAGGTCGCTGCGCAGTACGACGACACGATCATCGCCGAGCGCTTCATCGACGGCGTCGAAGTGACCGCCGCGATCCTGAACGACGAGGCGCTGCCGCTCATCAGGCTGGAGACCCCGCGCGTTTTCTACGACTACGAAGCGAAATATTTCGCCGACGACACGCGCTACATCTGCCCCTCGGGACTGCCGGCGGCCCAGGAACAGGCGATCCAGGCCGAGGCGCTGCGCGCATTCAGGCTGATCGGCTGCAGCGGCTGGGGCCGCGTCGACGTCATGGTCGACCGCGCGGGTCAGCCGTATCTGCTCGAAGTGAACACCATACCGGGTATGACCGACCACAGCCTGGTGCCGATGGCTGCGCGTGCGCACGGCATCGAGTTCGACGAGCTGTGCCTGGCGATCCTGGAGTCCGCGCATGTGGGATAAGCCCGACGTCCTCAATCGCATCGCGAGCCTCCTGTTCGCGGTGGCGGTGTTACTCGTCGGGTACGGCGCGGTGTGGACCGTCGTGCGCCTGCCGGCGTTCGCGCTGCGCGAAGTGCAGGTCACCGGGCAGGGCCTGCACGTCACTCGCGAGCAGGTCGACGCGATCGTGAAGAACGAGATCAAGGGCACGTTCTTCACCCTGAACCTGCCGCAGCTGCGCGGCGCTTTCGAGAAGCTGCCGTGGGTTCGCGAAGTGAACCTGAAGCGGCGCTGGCCGTCGCGGCTCGAAGTCGCGGTGGTCGAGCACGTGCCGCTCGCGCGGTGGGGAAACGTCGCGCTCGTGAACACTCACGGCGAAGTTTTCGCCGCCGCGTACGACGGAAAGCTGCCTGTTTTTAACGGACCCTCTGGTACTTCGAAGGAAATCGCGATTCAATACGACTTCTTCCGGCGCAATCTCGCCGCGATCAATGCGGTACCGGTGATGGTTCAGGTGACGCCGAGGCGCGCGTGGCAGGTCCGGCTCGAAGGCGGGCCGACGCTCGAGCTCGGGCGCGAAGACGTGGAAGCGCGTCTCGCGCGCTACATCCAGGTACACGAGCGCACGGTCGGCACGTTGAAGCGTCGCATCGAGTATGTCGACCTGCGGTATGCGAACGGCTTCGCGGTTCGCATACCGGAGCTGAAAGGGGAGCCGGCAGACGCCGGGCACGCCGTAAAGCCAGGCGTCAAAGGGAAGAACAACAACCAGCGCCGCGAGGCGCCTAAGCGGGCCCTTGCGCCCGTAGGAGCGGCGTAGGTTTATGTCTAAAGCTCGGGACAACAAGAAGCTCGTCGTCGGACTCGACATCGGCACGTCGAAGATCGCCGCCATCGTCGCGGAGATCAAGCCCGAAGGCGGCTTCGAGATCATCGGGATGGGCAACTGCCCCGCGCGCGGGCTGAAGAAAGGCGTCGTGGTCAACATCGAGACCACGGTGCAGGCGATCCAGCGCGCGCTCGAAGAAGCCGAGCTGATGGCCGACTGCAAGATCAAGGACGTCTACACCGGGATCGCGGGTAGCCACATCAAGAGCTTCAATTCCCAGGGCATGGTCGCGATCAAGGACAAGGAAGTCGGCCAGATGGACATCGATCGCGTGATCGAGACCGCCAAAGCCGTCCAGATCCCGAACGACCAGCAGATCCTGCACATCCTCAACCAGGAATTCATCATCGACGGCCAGGAGGACGTGCGCGAGCCGCTCGGCATGTCGGGTGTGCGCCTCGAAGTGAAGGTGCACATCGTCACCGGCGCGGTGTCCGCGGCGCAGAACATCATCAAGTGCGTGCGCCGCTGCGGCCTTGAAGTCAGCGACCTGATCCTCCAGCCCCTGGCCTCGGCGATGGCGGTGGTCTCGGACGACGAGAAGGACCTCGGCGTCGCGCTCGTCGACATCGGGGGCGGCACGACCGATCTGGCGATCTTCACCCACGGCGCGATCCGCCATACCGCGGTGATCCCGATCGCGGGCGACCAGATCACCAACGACATCGCGATGGCGCTGCGCACGCCGACCAAGGACGCCGAAGACCTGAAGCAGCGCTACGGCTGCGCGCTGTCGCAGCTCGCCGACCCGCAGCAGATGATCGAAGTGCCGGGAATCGGCGAGCGCGGCTCGCGTGAGCTGTCGCGCAAGACTCTCGCGGAAGTGATCGAGCCTCGCGTCGAGGAGCTCTACTCGCTCGTGCAGGCCGAGCTGCGCCGCAGCGGCTACGAAGAGCTCCTGTCGTCGGGAATCGTGATCACCGGAGGCTCGAGCATGATGCAGGGCATGGTCGAGCTCGGCGAAGAGATTTTCCACATGCCGGTGCGGGTCGGCGTGCCCCATTACAACGCGGGCCTCGCCGAAGTCGTCAGGCATCCGCGCTATTCGACCGCGGTGGGCCTGCTCGTCGCGGGTATGCAGCAGCACCGCCAGCGCGAGATCGCGCACATGCACATCGGTTCGTTCCAGCAGTTGCTGGACCGGATGAAGAACTGGTTTACCGGCAATTTCTGACGATCCAGGATTCGATTCAAGAAACAAGCAGTGAAAAGCAGCCAGAAAAGCAGCAGTACACACAGATCCATGACAAAAGCGCAAAAGGAGAAGTCAATGATTGAGCTCATCGATGCACAGTCCCAGGAAGCCGTCATCAAGGTCATCGGGGTCGGCGGCTGCGGCGGGAACGCGGTCGACCACATGATCGCGCAAGGGGTTCAGGGCGTGGAGTTCATCGTCGCGAACACCGACGCGCAGGCGTTGAAGCGCAACGCGGCGAAGATCCAGCTACAGCTCGGCACCGAGGTCACCAAAGGCCTCGGCGCGGGCGCCAATCCGGAGATCGGCCGCCAGGCTGCGATGGAAGATCGCGAGCGCATCGCCGAGCTCATCGGCGGCGCGGACATGCTCTTCCTCACCGCCGGCATGGGCGGCGGCACCGGAACCGGCGCGGCGCCGGTCGTGGCCGAGGTCGCCAAGGAGATGGGCATCCTGACCGTCGCTGTGGTCACCAAGCCTTTCGCTTTCGAAGGCAAGCGCCAGCGCATCGCGCAGGAGGGGCTCGACGCGCTCTCGCAGCACGTCGACTCGCTGATCGTCATCCCGAACGACAAACTGATGCAGGTGCTCGGCACCCAGGTGACGCTCGATGAAGCGTTCCGCTCGGCCAACGACGTGCTTCACGGCGCGGTCGCGGGGATCGCCGAAATCATCAGCTGCCCGGGCATGATCAACGTCGACTTCGCGGACGTGCGCACCGTCATGGCCGAAATGGGCATGGCGATGATGGGCTCGGCGAAAGCGGGCGGACCCGATCGCGCGCGGGTCGCGGCGGAGCAGGCGGTTGCGTGCCCGCTGCTCGAAGACATCAACATCTCCGACGCGCGCGGGGTGCTGGTGAACATCTCGGCGAACCGCACGAGCTTCCAGCTGCAGGAGATGTACGACGTGATGGAGACGATCAAGGCGTTCGCCGCCGAGTCCGCGACCGTCATCGTCGGCACGGTGTACGACGAGACCCTCGAAGACCAGCTGCGCGTGACGATCGTGGCGACCGGCCTGGGGAAGCCTCAGGTTCGTCAGCAGAGCAAGCCGCAGGCGCTTTCGGTCGTCGCCCAGCGGACCGGGACCGACAACCACGCGATGGAAGTCGATTACGAAGCCCTCGAGCAGCCGGCCGTCATCCGCCGCCGCAACCGCGACGCGACTGTTGAAGCGATGCGCCAGTCGGGCGTCGACATGCTCGACATCCCGGCGTTTTTGCGCAAGCAGGCTGACTGAGCGGCGAGGCGCATCCCGCGCGACGGACGGGCGGCAGGTTCAGGTATGCCCTTCGCATCCGTCGCGGGGGCGCGCCGCGGCTGGGTGGCGCCCTCGCATGCAACAGTAAGCGTTCGCGCTGCCGTTATACCGCCGTGCGTTTTTGCAGTGCCGCATGACCGCGTGTTAAACTGCTTCGTCCTAGAAACCTGAATACATAGTCTTTTTTCGTGATTTATCAGCGCACCCTCAAGAACGTGATCCGGGCGACCGGAGTCGGCTTGCACACGGGAGAGAAGGTTTATCTCACGTTGCGACCGGCTGCGGCGGACACCGGCATCGTGTTCCGTCGCATCGACCTGGCCGAGCCGGTCGACATCAAGGCCGAGCCTTATGCGGTCGGCGACACGCGGCTTTCCTCATGCCTGCAGAAGGACGGCGTGCGCGTGTCGACCGTGGAGCACCTCATGTCCGCGCTCGCCGGCCTCGGCGTCGACAACGTGTACGTCGACCTGACCGCGGGCGAAGTGCCGATCATGGACGGCAGCGCCGGCCCTTTCGTGTTCCTGCTGCAGTCGGCCGGGATCGAAGAGCAGAAAGCCACCAAGAAATTCATCCGCGTGCTGAAGACGGTCGAAGTGCGCAGCGGCGACAAGTGGGTACGCTTCGATCCGTATAACGGTTTCAAGCTCGACCTCGCGATCGATTTCAATCACCCGGTGCTCGAGCGCACGCGCCAGTCGGTCACCATCGACTTCTCCACCACGTCGTACGTGAAGGAAGTGAGCCGCGCGCGCACTTTCGGCTTCATGCAGGACGTCGAGATGATGCGCGCGCAGGGCCTCGGCTTGGGCGGCAGTCTCGACAACGCGATCGTGATGGACGAGTACCGCGTGCTCAACAGCGACGGGTTGCGCTACGACGACGAGTTCGTCAAGCACAAGGTGCTCGACGCGATCGGCGACCTGTACCTGCTCGGCCATCCGCTGATCGGCGCTTTCAGCGGCTACAAGTCAGGGCACGCGCTGAACAACGCGTTGCTGCGCAGCCTCCTCGAGCAGCGGGAAGCGTGGGAATACGTGCGCTTCGAGCGCCTGGAGGACGCGCCCGCGTTCCTGCCGTGGCAGGTCGCTCAGCCGGCTTGACCTCACGCTTTCGCACCCCGCGGCAGCCTTCCGGCGTCGTGCCGAGCTTGCGCAGCTCGCCGCAGGCATCCGGCCTGACGCCGTGATCGTCCTGCGCCTGATCGGCGTCATCGCCTTACTTGTGGCGGCGATCGGCGGCGGGCTTTTTCTCCTCACCCGCAACCGCCGGTACCTCACCTGGGCGTGGCGAACGCTCCAGTTCGCCTTTGTCGTGGTGATCGTCGTGATGGTTCTGTTCGTGGTCGAGCGCCTGGTCCTGATCTGAACCGCGGGCGGCATTGCGCTGCCGGCGCACGAGCCTCGCCAGCGCCGATTTGAGGCCGCCGTCGGGCATTCCCGCGGCGAGGCCGTCGAGTTTGCTCAGTGTTCCCGGGGTGAGTCCCTTCTTCAAAGGCTCGTGGACCCGCGCACGGGCGCGCCCGCCAACTTGCACCTCGATACGTACTTTAGTAATCTCGGGCTCGTTTTCCCGCATCGAAACCAATAATCGCGGCGCCAGTTGCTTCAGCTTTGCGGCCACTGCCGCATTGTCCGCAGCCAACAGTAGCGTTCCCGCCTCACAGCTTTTCACCCGGCTCGACTTGGCGAGATCCCGGGGGGCGGTTCCGACATATAACGATTGCAGCCGCTGCATGCGGCGCACGCCGGCCGTGAGCGCTTTGAGCTCCTGCGTGGCGCCGAGCAGATTGCCGAGCGTCTGTAGTGGCATGCGATCAGATCCGAAAAAAGGGGTGCGAGACAATGGACATCATTTTAGTCTCCCAGAAACTCGCCCGGGCGAGAACCGTCACGGTGGGTCTTCCCCAGCTCGCGCTGCTCGCGTTGATCGGCGTGGGCTCGATCGTCGCCCTCACGACGGCGCTCAACGTGGTGCTGCTGCGCTACGCGACCGAGCTGAAGCTGCCTTACGTCAACCGCGTGTTCGTGTCCGGGCAGCAGGAGCAGCTGCTGCAGGACGAGTCTTACCTGCGGGACAACCTGACGGCGATGGCGGTGCGGGTCGGCCAGATGCAGGCGCAGCTCCTGCGGCTCGACACCCTCGGCGAGCGCCTCGCCAGGCTCGCCGGCTTTCGCCCGCAGGAGCTGATGTTCGGCCAGACGCCGGGGCAGGGCGGGGCGGTCTCATCGCTGCCCAGCCAGGATCTGTCGTTCGGCGACCTCACGCAGCAGCTCGAATCGATCAGCCGCCAGGTCGACGACCGCGGCGACAAGCTCGGCGTGCTCGAGTCGCTGTACACCCAGGACAGCGCGCGCAAGAAGCTGGTGCCGACGGTGGTGCCGGTGGAGGCGGGGTGGCACTCGTCGAACTACGGCTGGCGCATCGATCCTTTTTCCGGCCAGCGCGCTTTTCACGAAGGCGTCGACTTCATGGCCGACTTCGGCACCGCGATCCGCGCCGCTGCCGGCGGGGTGGTCGTCTACTCCGACTTCCACCCGCAGTATGGTAATATGGTCGAGATAGACCACGGCAACGAGCTCGTCTCGCGTTACGCTCACGCTTCGAAGCGCCTGGTCAAGGCTGGAGACGTCGTTTTGAGCGGCTCGCGAATCGCCGAAGTCGGCAAAAGCGGGCGCTCGACGGGAACACATCTGCATTTCGAGGTCCGGCACCGCGGTGTGCCGCAGAATCCGGCGCAATTTCTGCGGCTCCCCGGCTGAAGCTCCGGTCCGCTCAACGAATATAGGGTGGGGTGTCTCCCCACCCTTTTTTTATGAACCTGTGCTTGCGCGCGCAGGTCTGAAGTCCGGGTCAAGCCATGATTCAAGGGGTCCTCAAGAAGATATTCGGCAGCCGCAATGAGCGCCTGCTGAAGCAGTACGGACGCACGGTGCGCGAGATCAACGCGCTCGAGCCGGAGATGTCGCGCCTGTCCGACGAGCAGCTCCGCGCGAAAACCGACGAATTCCGCGCGCGTATCCAGGAGCGCGTGGCCAAAGTCCAGCCCGCCGGCGGCGATGACTCGCCGGCGAGCGCGCCTGGTACCGAGTCGCACGAGGCCGCGCTCGATCGCGCGCGCCGCGAAGCGCTCGACGAGATCCTTCCCGAAGCGTTCGCGGTCGTACGCGAAGCGGGAAAGCGCGTGCTCAACATGCGCCATTTCGACGTCCAGCTGATCGGCGGCATAGCGCTGCACAACGGCAAGATCGGCGAGATGCGCACCGGCGAAGGCAAGACCCTCGTCGCGACGCTCCCCACCTATCTGAACGCGCTCGCCGGGCTCGGCGTGCATCTCGTGACGGTCAACGATTACCTCGCCAGCCGGGATTCGGACTGGATGGGCAAGATCTATCGCTTCCTCGGCATGACCGTGGGCGTGAACCTGTCGCAGATGGAGCACGACCTGAAGCAGGAGGCGTACGCCGCCGACATCACCTACGGCACGAACAACGAGTTCGGCTTCGATTACCTGCGCGACAACATGGTTTTCCATACGTCGGAGAAAGTGCAGCGGCCGCTGTACTACGCCGTCGTCGACGAGGTCGACTCGATCCTGATCGACGAGGCGCGAACTCCGCTCATCATCTCGGGCCAGGCCGAAGACACGACCGATCTCTACCTGCGGATCAACGAGATCGCGCCCAAGCTCACGCGCCAGAAGGACGAGAAAGCCGAGGTCGGCGATTACTGGGTCGACGAGAAAGCGCACCAGGTCATCCTCTCCGAAGCCGGGCACGAGCACGCCGAGCAGCTGATGGAAGAGGCGGGGCTCCTGCCCCCGAACAGCAGCCTGTACGACGCGGCGAACATCAACCTCATGCACCATTTGAGCGCGGCGCTGCGCGCGCACAGCCTGTTCCACCGCGACCAGCAGTACGTCGTGCAGGACGGCGAGATCATCATCGTCGACGAGTTCACCGGGCGCCTCATGCCGGGGCGGCGCTGGTCCGAAGGCCTGCACCAGGCGGTCGAAGCCAAGGAAGGCGTCGAGATCCAGAAAGAGAACCAGACGCTCGCGACGATCACCTTCCAGAACTATTTCCGGATGTACAAGAAGCTCTCCGGAATGACCGGGACGGCGGACACCGAAGCCTACGAGTTCCAGCAGATCTACGGTCTCGAAACCGTCGTGATCCCGCCGCATCGCAAGATGGTCCGCGACGATCGCATGGACCAGGTCTTCAGGACCTCGAAGGAAAAGTACCAGGCGATCATCAACGACATCCGCGACTGCTACGAGCGCGGCCAGCCCGCGCTCGTGGGCACGACCTCGATCGAGAATTCCGAGCTCATTTCGGGGATGCTCAAGAAGGAAAACCTGCCGCACAACGTGCTCAACGCGAAGCAGCACGCGCGTGAAGCCGAGATCGTGGTGCAGGCGGGACGCCCGAAGATGGTCACGATCGCCACCAACATGGCCGGCCGCGGAACCGACATCGTGCTCGGCGGCAATCCCGAGCCCGAGATCGCGCGGGTGCAGGGCGACGAGAGCCTCACCGAAGCCGAGAAAACGGCGCGCGTCGAAGAGATGCGCCACGAGTGGCAGAAGCTGCACAACGAAGTGGTCGCCTCCGGCGGGCTGCACATCGTCGGCACCGAGCGCCACGAATCGCGCCGCATCGACAATCAGCTGCGCGGCCGCTCCGGCCGCCAGGGCGATCCGGGGTCGAGCCGCTTCTATCTCTCGCTCGAAGACCAGCTCCTGCGCATTTTCGCGTCCGACCGCGTCGCTGCGATCATGGAGCGCTTGAAGATGCCCGAAGGCGAGGCGATCGAGCACCCGTGGGTCACGCGCTCGATCGAGAACGCGCAGCGCAAGGTCGAAGCGCGCAACTTCGACATGAGGAAGCACCTGCTCGAGTACGACGACGTCGCCAACGACCAGCGCCGCGTCATCTATCACCAGCGCAACGAGCTCCTGCAGACCGAGGACATCTCGGCGACGATCGCGGGCATGCGCGCGGACGTGGTCGGGGCGTACGTCGACGAATACGCGCCAGCCGGCAGCCTCGAAGAGCAATGGGACGTGTCCAGCCTCGAGCGCACCCTCGAGAACGAGCTCGGCCTCTCGCTCCCGATCAAATCGTGGCTCGAAGCCGATACCGATCTCGAGCAGGCCGACTTGCGCCAGCGCGTCGTCGACGCGGCGCACCAGCAGTACAACGACAAGGTCGCGAGCGTCGATGCGCAGGCGATGCGCGGCTACGAGCGCGCGATGATGCTGCAGAGCCTCGACAGCCACTGGCGCGAACATCTCGCCTCGCTCGATCTGCTGCGCCAGGGTATCCACCTGCGCGGCTACGCACAGAAGAACCCGACGCAGGAATACAAGCGCGAAGCTTTCGATCTCTTCTCGCTGCTGCTCGAGCAGATCAAGACCGAAGTGACCAAGGTCCTGATGATGGTCCAGATCCGCAGCGCCGAAGAGCTCCAGCAGATCGAAGAGCCCGCGGAGCCGGTCAACGTCGAATACCAGCATCCCGAATACGGCGACGGCGGGCTCGGCGTCTCGCAGGCGGACATGGCCGAAGGCGACGTCGCGGTGCTCGACAAGACGCACCCGCAGCCTTTCGTTCGCAGCGGCGACAAAGTCGGCCGCAACGACCCGTGCCCGTGCGGCTCGGGCAAGAAGTACAAGCAGTGCCACGGCAAGCTGACTTGACGTGGCGACGCCGCGTCAACTCATTGCGAGGAACACAGTGACGACGCAACCCCGGCGCGGCCGTTCATGCCAGTCAATCTGAACGCTCCCGATCCGCAGGCTCTCCATCCCGTTCCAGGCGTCGAGCTCGGCATCGCCGAAGCGGGGGTGCGCAAAGCGAACCGCAAGGACCTCCTGGTGATCCGGCTCGGCGAAGGCGCACAGGTTGCCGGCGTTTTCACGAAGAACCGCTTCTGCGCGGCGCCCGTAGTCGTGTGCCGCGAGCATCTCGCTTCGGGATCCTCCATCCGGGCGCTGGTGATCAACACGGGCAATGCCAACGCGGGCACCGGCGAGCCGGGACTGGCCGCGGCTCGTGCCACGTGTGAAGCGCTGGCCGCGCTGATCGGCTGCACGCCGCAGCAGGTCCTGCCGTTCTCTACGGGCGTGATCATGGAGCCCCTGCCGGTCGAGCGCATTGTGGCGGGTCTGCCGCGCGCCCTCGCGAGTCTCCACGCGGATGACTGGGCGAGCGCTGCTAGAGCGATCATGACGACCGACACCGTTCCCAAAGCCGCGTCGGGACGATACCGGACCCGTCTGGGGGACATCACGATGACCGGCATCTCCAAAGGCGCCGGCATGATTCGCCCGAACATGGCGACGATGCTCGGCTTTGTTGCGACCGACGCGCGGATCAGCACATCGCTGCTGCAGCAGGCGTGCGCCTACGCTGCCGATCGCTCGTTCAACTGCATCACCGTCGACGGCGACACCTCGACCAACGATTCCTTCATCGTCATGGCGACGGCGCGCGCCGACATGAGCGAGATCGCCGATCCGGGCTCGAGCGAGTACGTCGAGTTTCGCGACGCGCTCACGCAGATCGCCGAGCGCCTCGCGCACGCGATCATCCGCGACGGCGAAGGCGCGACCAAGTTCATCACGGTTCGAGTCGAAGGCGGGCGCGACGAGTCCGAATGCCGCAAGGTCGCTTATGCGATCGCGCATTCGCCGCTGGTGAAAACCGCTTTCTTCGCGTCCGACCCCAATCTCGGCCGCATCCTCGCCGCCGTCGGTTACGCCGGCATCGACGATCTGGACGTGGCCACGGTCGACCTGTACCTGGACGACGTGCTCGTCGCGCAGCGCGGAGGCCGCTACGCGAAATACCAGGAAGCCGACGGCCAGCGCGTGATGAAGCAGAGCGAGATCACCGTGCGCGTCGTGCTCGGGCGCGGCAGCGCGGCTTCGAGCGTGTGGACGTGCGATTTCTCGCACGAGTATGTCAGCATCAACGCGGATTACCGCAGCTAGCGTGGTGAGTCACAAATTCGCAGAAGTATGGAAGGCCGTTCGTGCTGAGCTTGTCGAAGCATGAACACTGCCGTTCACCCTTCGACTGCGGCGCAGTGCGCCTGCTCAGGGCGAACGGATTGTGACGCGAATT
>JAQGNC010000553.1 GCA_028292065.1 Betaproteobacteria bacterium | reverse complement strand
GCGACGAATGGCCGGTCGAGAACGCGTATGCCCAACGCTTCGAGGCCGGCTCGCGAATTGAGGCTCGTGCACACCGGCTGGCTTGCGAGCAGCCCGAGCTTCGCCAGGAACCATGCGCCTGCGCATTGCGAGCCGATCAGCTGACGCTTCGGGTCCAGTTTGAGTCGAGACATGATCGCGCGGTCTTCGACGATTTGACGGCTGCGAGGACTGCCGCCGAACAGAACCGCGTCGGCGTCGTTCGCAAACTCGAGCGGTTGCTGCGCGGAAACACGGATGCCGCCCGTCGACGTGACCGTCTCGGACGGGCAGGCGATTGCGACGTTCCAGTCCTTGAGGTCAACCCGCGTCAGGATGTGGTGACTGACGAACGAGTCGATTTCGTTGAATCCTTCGAACGTCAATATGGCGATGTTCACAGGGATCTCCTTTGCAGAGCGCGCGAGTCATGACCTGCGAGCTCGAGGTGAGGCTGTCATCTCGCTGCCGCTGGAAAGGCCGGCAGCTTCGCGATGTCCCGCGCGTCGTGTTGAATGATGAGCGTGCCCTTGGTGTTGGCCAGGAGCTTCTTGATGCGGTCGATTGACGCGACGGTTTGCGCGCGGTCATGGTTGAACCATGGCACGCCGAAGCTCTCGTAGTTCTCTCGGAAGTGCACGGCGTCGCCGACCAGGATGAAGGTGCCACTCTGCGGCAGTTTGACCATCAGGCTGCGGTGCCCCGGCGTGTGGCCGGGCGTCGCCAGCACGATGACACTGCCGTCTCCCCACACGTCCTTGTCGTTGACCAGCGGCTCAACCTTGCTGTCGCCTTTCTTCCAGCTCTCGAACGGCGCGTAGTTGACGCCCGCAGCCGGGGTCGGCGCGGTGATCCCGTCCCACTCGTACTTGCCGATCAGCAGTAGCGCCTTGGGGAACGACGCGACCTGGCCGGTGTGGTCGGCGTGATAGTGGCTGATGCCGACGTACTTGATCTGGTCGGGTTTGACATTGAGCTTGGCGAGCTGGTCGACCACGCTGACCTTCGGCGCCACATTGGGCGCGCTCATCGAGTGCCCCGTGTCCCACAGCAGATAGTCGTCACCGTGCTTGACGAGATAACAGCTGAAGACGAACTGCAGCTTCAGGTCGCCATAGGCAAATGTGTCCGAGAACCGTTGGTTGACCGGTGTAGGCGCTTGCGGCGTGCCGCAATCGAGGCGTGTGAGCGACATGTCCTGCGCGGACACCGACAGACTGGCGAGCATGCAGGCGGTCGCCGCCAGCAACGAAAAAGTCTTTTTCATAATACAGAACTCCCCCATGAAGATGACTTGAGAACCGGACGCTCAGAAATTTTGCCTTCACCACTTAGCTTACGCCAATCGGCGTATCAATCGCTTGCCGTGATGCCCGCCTCCTTGATCACCTTCGTCCACTTCGCAATATCCGACTTGATGATCGTTGCGAACTCGGCGGGGGTGTTGCCCACCGTGTCCAGGCCGAGCTTCGTGAGGCTTGCGCGCATGTCCGGATGCGCGAGCACCATAAGCGAGTCTTGATGCAGCTTGTTCACGATGACCGCCGGCGTTCCCGCGGGCGCCAGCAAGCCAAACCATGAAACCGCTTCGAAGCCGGGCAATCCGGATTCAGCTACGGTCGGGAGCTCAGGTATGTTGGGTGAGCGCTTGAGTGCGGTCTGAGCCAGGCCCCGCAGCCTGCCGTCGCGCACCGTCGGCAATATGGCTGCCGCGTTTTGTACGGTCATCGTGACGCGCCCGCCGATCACGTCAGTGAACATTGCGCCCTTGTAGGGAACGTGGGTGATGTCGACGCCCGCCACGATTTTCAGCAACTCGGTGCCGACGTGCTGGGGTGTGCCCACGCCAGGGCTTGCGTAGGAGAGCTTCCCCGGCTGCGCCCGCGCGAGCGCGATCAACTGCTGGAAAGTCTTAACGGGCACATCGTTGTTGACGGCAACGATGCTGCCCATCGAAAGGAGAAGCGAGACCGGCGCGAAATCACGCGTCGGATCGTAGGCGAGCTTGTTGTATAGACCCGGCGCGATCGCCATTGCGCCGTTGGC
The DNA here is from genome assembly GCA_028292065.1 of Betaproteobacteria bacterium. Classification (GTDB taxonomy): domain Bacteria; phylum Pseudomonadota; class Gammaproteobacteria; order Burkholderiales; family SG8-41; genus JAQGMV01. Next base: position 2,526 of record JAQGNC010000553.1, on the reverse strand, counting down.
GCCGTACTTGAGCGTATAGCCGTCGGGTGGGGCCTTGGCGGCCCTCGCCGCGCCGACCGTGCCGCCCGCTCCGGGGATGTTTTCTACGGTCACCCCGACGCCCCACAACTCGCTGAACCTCTGTGCGAAGAGCCGCGCGGTGACGTCGGTGGCGCTGCCTGGCGTGAAACCGACGATCATGCGCACCGGTTTGTTTGGATAACCGGACGGATCCACCTGCGCGTGAACCGCCGCTGAAACGATTGTAAGGACACCGGCGATCAGAAAGTCCCGCGTTGGCGACATGTTCTCCCCTCCAGATTGGCTCGCGCTGAGCGGACTCAGGATAAACGGGCAATCCCCCGCCTGCAAACGTGCTAGCTTCACGCGTAACAGCCGCCGCTGCGGCGCCCGCCCGAGCATAAGCAACATGGGATTGCTGTCCACACGAGTCGCACGTGCCCGCCTTACCGCCTCTGCGGCGGCGACAGAGCGCGTGCGCGAGCTCCGCGCGGCCGGCGTGGACATCGTCGCTCTGACGCAAGGGGAGCCCGACTTCAACACACCGGATCACATCATCGAGGCCGCGCATCGCGCGATGCACGCGGGCCAGACGCACTACACGCCGGTCGACGGAACGCCCGAGCTGAAGGCGGCGATCGTCGAGAAATTTCGCCGGGAGAACGGCATCGAGTGCCGTCCGGAGAACGTCTCGGTGGGCGCCGGCGGCAAGCAGGTGCTCTACAACGCGCTGATGTCGACCATCGACGCGGGAGACGAAGTGCTGATCCCGGCGCCCTCCTGGATCGCGTATGCGGACCTCACGCAGTTTGCGGAGGGCGTGCCGATCCTGCTTCCGACGCGCCCTGAGGACGGTTTCAAGCTGCGTGCCGGAGACCTCGATCGCGCGATCACGCCGCGCTCGAAATGGCTGATGCTCAACTCGCCTTCGAACCCCAGCGGCGCCGTCTACTCGGAGGCTGAGTACCGCGCCCTCGCAGCGGTTCTCGAGCGCCATCCCAAACTGTGGATCATCAGCGACGAGATATACGAGCGCATCCGGTATGACTTTGTTCCTTGCGTGTCTTTCGCAGCCGTGGCGCCGCAGCTCGCGGACCGCACGCTCACTGTGAACGGCCTCTCGAAGTCCTTCGCCATGACCGGCTGGCGGCTGGGATACGCCTGCGGCGCCGTCGAGCTGATCGGGGCGATGCGGCGCATGCAGGGGCAGAGCACGTTGAACCCGTCATCGGTCAGTCAAGCGGCGGGCGTGGCGGCGCTGACTGGTCCGATGGACATCGTCGAAAGCCGCTGCGCCGAGTTCAAGACCCGGCGCGACTTCATCGTTCCGCGTCTGTCTGGCATCCCCGGACTGCGCTGCACTGCGCCGCAAGGCGCGTTTTATGTCTACGTTTCGTGCGAGGACTGGCTTGGCCGGCGCACACCCGAGGGACGCAGGCTGGACAGCGATGCGGACGTCACCGATTACCTGCTCTCGCAGGGGATCGCGGTACCCAGCGGCGAGGGCTACGGACTCTCTCCCTACTTTCGCGTCTCGTTCGCAACCTCGACGGGGAACCTGGAAGAAGCCTGCCGCCGAATCGAGGCGGCTGCACAGCGCATCATGTAAAGCGCGTGCGTTGATGCACGGATCCCGGCGCCACGGTGCGGACGCTGCTATTTGATCTGCCGCGCGCGCGGCATGAGCCACACCAGAATGGCGATCCCCAGCGAACCGGCGATGCCCATCGCTGCGACGGCGCCGCGCGACCCGAGCACGAAAGCGAGCAGGCCGATCAACAGGCTGCCCGCGGTGGAGAGCATCTGGCTCATGTTGAACAGCGCCATGGTGCGGCCGCGATATTCCGGCGGCGAGTGCGTTTGCACGATCGTATGGACCAGTGCGTTGGCGTGAACGTGGCACAACCCCGCCACGACCATCGCGGCGATCGACAACCAGTACCACGGCGAGGCCGCGAACACCACGAGCGTCACGCCGTACACGATCGACGAGTCGATCATGACCCGCCCTCGCGTCATCCGGTGGCCTGCCAGCGCGATGGTCGCCGCGCTTATCAGGGCGCCGACGCCCATCGCGGCGAGTAGGAAACCCTGTCCCTTAGCGCCGACGCTGAGGATGTCCCGCGCGAACACCGGCAGCAGCGTAATAAAGGGAAACATTAAAGCGGACACGATAGTCGTGCACAGAATTCCGGCGCGCACCGTCTGGTTGTTCCAGGAAAACTTCCAGCCTTCGACGATGCTGTGCGCAAAAGACTCGCGGCGCGCCGTCGTCGCCTTGCCGGAAAGCCGATGCGGGGCCAGCTGCGCCGTCCATACCGCCGCTATGAACATGCACGCAGCCTGCACCGCGAACGCGCCGCCGGTATCTACCACGGCGATCAGCGCGCCCGCCAGCGCCGGCCCCAGGAGCCGCGACCCGTTGAAGATCAACGCCGTAAAGCCGATGGCGTTGGTGAGCAACTCGAGTGGCACGGTGTCGGTCACGATCGCCGAGCGCGCAGGCTGCTGAATTGCCTGCATCAC
>JAQGNC010000547.1 GCA_028292065.1 Betaproteobacteria bacterium | reverse complement strand
CGAACCGGCTGCGCCGCTCGATGAGCAGGCGCACGATCTTCAGGAAGTTCTTATCCCAGCGCACCGTGATGCCGTACTCCGCGACACCGCCGAAACCGGCCATCACTCGCGAATCGAGGGGCTCGTGCAGCTCGGCGATATCGCGTATCGGCCTGAACGGCACGCGCACCCCGCCCGGCCCGACGCCGGAGACCTCGGGCGCGAGCGGCTCGATCTTCAGCCCGTCGACCCCGACGACGGTATGGCCGTCGTTCATCAGGTAATGCGCAAGCGAAAAGCCCGCCGGTCCCATGCCTGCGATCAGCACGCGCTTGCCCGTCGGGGCTTTGGCGTAGGGCGTGCGCAGGTTGAGGGCATTCCAGCGCGTGAGCAGGCCGTAGATCTCGAAACCCCACGGCAGCTCGAGCACGTCCTTGAGGGTGCGGGTCTCCGCCTGCGGAATGTCGACCGGCTCCTGCTTCTGGTAGATGCACGCTTTCATGCAGTCGTTGCAGATGCGGTGCCCCGTGGCGGCGCACATCGGGTTGTCGATCGTGATGATCGCGAGCGCGCCGATCGCGTGACCCTGCGTTTTGGTCTTGTGGAACTCGGATATCTTCTCGTCGAGGGGACACCCGGCGAGCGTCACGCCGAACACACTCTTCTTGAATGACGCTTCGCCGCGACCGGTCGCGCCTTTTTCGCGCAGGCCCTTGGAGCACGAGTCCTTGCCCTGCTCGTGACACCAGATGCAGTAGTTCGCCTGGTCGAGCGCGCCGGTGAGATCGGTGCCGGGATCGGTGAGCTTGAAGCCTTGGCGCAGGCGCAGCTTGTCGTCGGCCGCGCGGTAGCTCGGAAAACCGTGCGCCTCTTCGACGACGGCCGGCACCAGGTGCAGCGGATCGAGCTTGTGCGGCGCTTTGAAGAGGACGCCTGCGCGGTGCTTTTGCTTGCCCGCGGCGCTTTGCGCGGCCCATCCGGCGTACTGCAGCGCGAGCGCGAGCGCTTCGGCATTGGCGTTTTCGTCCTGCTGCCACGCCACGACGTGCCGGGAGAACGAGAGCTCGGTCAGCGGCTCGCCGATGAGCGCTTCGAGCGTGCGCGCGAGCGAGTCGCCGTCGAGGCGCTCGGCTTCGTCGGCCTTGATCTTGTGCATCGCTTTGCGCTGCACGAAGTTGCGCTTCACGCCGAATATCGGTGCGAGCTCCAGATGGCGCGCGGACAGCGCGGCGACTTCGCGCTCGATGCCGAACAGCCACGCGACATAATCGTCGACGTGCGGCGCGAGCGCGATCAGCAGCTCGGACTCCTGCTTCGGCGCGAGGGCGTCAGGCTGCGTGCGGGCCTCGATCAACGCGGCGTGGAGCGCGGCATCGCACTCGAGCAGCCGCTGCAGGAAAAGCGCGTCGACGCGCCTCAGGCCGTCATGCTCGTAGAGGTCGGTAAAGGAAAGACCCGACGCCGGTACCGGTATGGTCGCTGTGTTCACTGACAGTCGCAAAAAAGTTGCAATTATAGCGATCGCCCTGCAGCGCTCTTATGCCGCCGGGCGCTATGGTTATGCACGCTCGGCAGCGGTGCGGGGACAAACGGTGCGTGAGATAATCGAAGCGCCGTCCATCATCGAGGCGCCGCTCTTGACCTCCGAAGGCATGAATCTCACCCGCTCCGCCGCCAGCGCCTACGGGCGTCCGCGGCGCGCGGCGGTGTGGCTGATGCTCTCAGTGCTCGCCGCCCTGCTGGGCTGGCTGGCCTTTCGCGGCTACCTCAACCCCGAGCTCCTGTTCCACTTCGCGAATTCGCTGTACTGCTAGGCGCAGCGCGCTGCGCTCTGGCGCTCGGCGGCGAGGACGGTATTGGCGACCAGCATCGCCACGGTCATGCGGCCGACCCCGCCGGGCACCGGGCTGAGCCAGCCCGCCACCGCTTTGGCCGATTCGAAATCGACGTCGCCGGCGAGCTTGCCGTCCGGCATCCGGTTGATGCCCACGTCGATCACGGCGGCCCCGGGCTTGACCATGTCGCCGGTGACGAGCTTCGGCCGGCCCGCGGCGACGACGAGCACATCGGCGCTGCGCGTGTAGGCCGCCAGGTCCGGCGTCTTCGAGTTGCAGACCGTGACCGTCGCACCGCGCGCGATCAGGAGGAGCGCCAGCGGTTTACCGACGATGCTGCTGCGCCCGATGACGACCGCATGGCGGCCTTCGAGCGCGATGCCGGCGTGGTCGAGCATGCGCATGACGCCCAGCGGCGTGCACGGCACGAGCCGCGGGTGACCGTCGACGAGCGCGCCGAGATTGCTCCAGTTGAAGCCGTCGACGTCTTTTTCGAGCGCGATCGATTGCAGCACGCGCTGCGAGTCGATGCCGCGCGGCAGCGGCAGCTGAACGATGATGCCGTGGATCGCGTCGTTCGTGTTGAGCGCCTCCACCGCGGCGAGCAGTTCGCTTTCGCTGCAGTCGGCGGGAAGCTCGCGCACCTGCGCATGCAACCCCACTTCCTCGCACGCGCGTTGTTTGTTGCGAACGTAGACCTGGGACGCGGGGCTGTCGCCGACGAGCACCGTCGCGAGCCCCGGCCGCACGCCCGCTGCGCGCAGCGCCGCGACGCGGCTCTCGAGACCGGAAAACACCTGGCGCGCGATCGCCGCGCCGTCTAGAACCGAAGCTGTCATTGCATGAGTCAGTATCGAAGCGGCAGACTGCCGCGGGATTGAACGAAAACTTGTGCGCCGCTCACTGCGGCTTTTTCGGCGCGCGGCCCGCCTCTTCGAGCACCTGGAAGAAGATTTCGTCCTGGCGGATCATGCCGAGCTCGCTGCGGGCGCGCTCCTCGATCGCCTCGAGCCCCTGCTTGAGGTCGCGCACCTCGGCGTCGAGCGCCACGTTGCGCGCTTTCAGCTTGCCGTTGGTCTCACGCTGGGTGGCGATCTGCTGATCGACGTCCCACACGCGCAGCCAGCCGCCTTTGCCGAGCCACAGGGGATACTGGACGATGCCGACGAGGGCCACCAGCACCAGGCTGAGCCATTTCACGGCGGGACAGGTGAGGCGTGAGAGGTGAGGGACAAAGGCGCTCGATCCGGTTCCGACGATGCCGCGCGCAGCGGCGACGAGGAGGATCGGGAAGCAAACCTGCGCCTCACGCCTCACTCCTCACGCTTCACCTCAATTGATAGAACGCGCTGCGCCCCGGATAGGTCGCGGTGTCCCCGAGATCCTCTTCGATGCGCAGCAACTGGTTGTACTTGGCCAGCCGATCGGAGCGCGACAGCGAACCGGTCTTGATCTGCATCGCGTTGGTCGCCACCGCGATGTCGGCGATCGTGGTGTCTTCGGTTTCGCCCGAGCGGTGCGACACGACCGCGGTATAGCGTGCGCGCTTGGCCATCTCGATCGCGGCGAGGGTCTCGGTCAGCGTGCCGATCTGGTTGACCTTGATCAGGATCGAGTTCGCGACGTGCTCGTCGATGCCGCGCTGCAGGTAGCGCGTGTTGGTGACGAAGAGATCGTCGCCGACGAGCTGCACGCGCTTGCCGAGTTTGCGGGTGAGGAGCTGCCAACCTTCCCAGTCGTCTTCGGCCATGCCGTCTTCGATGCTGACGATGGGATATTTGTCGACCCACGCAGCGAGATAATCGACGAACTCCGCCGCTTTCATGCTGCGGCGCTCGGAGCCCAGGACGTACTCGCCGTCCTTGTAGAACTCGGTGCTCGCGCAATCGAGCGCGAGAGCGACGTCCTCGCCGACACGGTAACCGGCGGTGTCGATCGCTTCGATGATGAGCTGGATCGCCGCTTCGTGGTTCGCCAGGCGCGGCGCGAAACCGCCTTCGTCGCCCACCGCGGTGCCGAGCCCGCGGTCGTGCAGGATTTTCTTCAGGGTCTGGAACACTTCGGCGCCGCAGCGCAGCGCTTCGCGAAAGGAATCCATGCCGAGCGGCATGATCATGAATTCCTGCATGTCCAGGCCGTTGTCGGCGTGCGCGCCGCCGTTGATGACGTTCATCATCGGCACCGGCATCGCCATCGGCGCGGCCCCGCCGAGATAGCGGTGCAGCGGCAGCCCCGATTCTTCCGCGGCCGCCTTGGCGACCGCCAGCGATACGGCGAGGATCGCATTCGCCCCGAGGCGCGACTTGTTTTCGGTGCCGTCGAGGTCGATCAGGGTTTTATCGACGAAAGTCTGCTCGGTCGCGTCGACGCCGATGATCGCTTCGCACAGCTCGGTGTTCACGTGCTCGACCGCTTTGAGCACGCCTTTTCCGCCGAAACGGCGCTTGTCGCCGTCGCGCAGCTCGATCGCCTCGCGGCTTCCTGTCGATGCGCCGGACGGCGACGCGGCGCGGCCCATGATTCCCGACTCGAGCAGCACGTCGGCCTCTACGGTCGGATTGCCGCGCGAGTCCAGGATCTCCCTGGCGATGACCTCTACGATCGCACTCATGTTCTTTCCTGTTCTATTGATCGACTGAATTCGGCGCGAGCAGGCTTTCCTCGAACCCGGCGCGCTTGACGGTATCGTCGAGCTGCTTGAGCGTTTGCAGCAGGCGCTTCATGTGCTGCAGCGGCCACGCGTTGGGGCCGTCGGAAAGCGCCTTCGCAGGATCGGGGTGGGTTTCCATGAACACCCCCGCCACGCCGCTCGCCACCGCCGCGCGCGCGAGCACCGGCACGAACTCGCGCTGTCCGCCGCTCGTGCTTCCCTGCCCGCCCGGAAGCTGCACCGAGTGCGTGGCGTCATAGACCACCGGACAGCCGGTCTCGCGCATGATCGCGAGCGATCGCATGTCCGAGACCAGGTTGTTGTAGCCGAAGGACGCGCCGCGCTCGCACACCATGATGTGCCCGCCGGCGTCGGGGTCGCCCGGATTGCGCGCTCGCGCCGCGTCGCGCGCCTTGTCGACGACGTTCTTCATGTCGCCGGGGGCGAGAAACTGGCCTTTCTTGATGTTCACCGGTCTGCCCGCAACCGCCACCGCGCAGATGAAATCGGTCTGGCGGCACAGGAAAGCCGGGGTCTGGAGGACGTCGACCGCCGCCGCCGCAGCTTCGATCTCGTCGATCGCGTGGACGTCGGTGAGCACGGGCACGCCGAGCGTCTTGCGCACGTCGGCGAGGATCTCGAGCCCCTTGTCCATGCCGAGGCCGCGAAACGATTTGTTCGAGCTGCGGTTCGCCTTGTCGTACGAAGACTTGTAGATGAAGGGGATACCGAGCGCCGCGGCGATCTCCTTCAGCTCGCCCGCGGTGTCGAATGCGAGCTGCCGCGATTCGACCACACACGGGCCGGCTATAAGGAAGAACGGCCGGTCGATGCCGACTTCAAATCCGCAGAGCTTCATAGGTTCGCCGTCTGCGTCAGCAGAGTTGAAACTCCCCTCGCCCGTCACGGGAGAGGGGGCGGAGGTGAGGGAAAGCACGCATCAGGCGATGCTCTGGAGACGCTCGGGCGCGCTCGCGCCGGGGGTCTCGGTGCCGGCGTTCTCGAGCGCCGCCTCGACGAAAGCCGTGAACAGCGGATGCCCGGCGCGCGGCGTCTACGTGAATTCCTGGTGGAACTGGCAGCCGACGAACCACGGGTGGCCCGGGAGCTCGATCATCTCGCACAGCGCTTCCTTGACCGAGACGCCGCTCACCTTGAGCCCCGCCTCGATCAGCCGCGGCAGGTAATGGTTGTTCACTTCGTAGCGGTGGCGGTGGCGCTCGACGATGCGCTCGGTGCCGTAGACCCGCTGCGCCAGCGAGCCGACTTCGAGCTCGCATTCCTGGCCGCCGAGCCGCATCGTGCCGCCGAGCTCCGACTGCAGGTCGCGCCTCTCGACGCGGCCGTCGCGGTCCTGCCATTCGGTGATGAGAGCGATCACCGGGTGCGGGGATTCGGGCTCGAACTCGGTGCTGTGCGCGCCGTCGAGGCCGACGACGTTGCGCGCGTGCTCGATGACCGCGAGCTGCATGCCGAGGCAGATCCCCAGATAAGGCACGCGGTTTTCGCGCGCGTAGCGGATCGCCCGGATCTTGCCTTCGACGCCGCGCTTGCCGAAACCGCCCGGGACGAGGATCGCGTCCATGCGCTCGAGCGCGTCGGTGCCGTTCTTCTCGAGGCTTTCGGAATCGATGTACTGGATCCTGATCTTGGCGCCGGTGTGGATGCCGGCATGGATCAGCGCTTCTGACAGCGACTTGTACGATTCGGTGAGATCGACGTACTTGCCGACGATCGCGATGTTCACTTCGTGCTGCGGGTGATCGAGCGCGTAGATGAGCTTGTTCCACACCGACAGATCGGCAGGCGGCGGGTTGAGCCCGAGGCGCTTGCAGATGATCTCGTCGAGCTTTTGCGCGTGCAGCCCGGCCGGGATCCGGTAGATGCTGTCGACGTCGACGGCCGAGATCACCGCTTCGACGGCGACGTTGGTGAAGAGCGCGATCTTGCGGCGTTCGTCGTCGGGGAGCGGACGGTCGGCGCGGCAGAGCAGGACGTCGGGCTGGATACCGATCTCGCGCAATTCCTTGACCGAGTGCTGCGTCGGTTTGGTCTTGATCTCACCGGCGGAGGCGATATAGGGCACCAGCGTCAGGTGGATGAAGCAGGCGTTCTCGCGCCCCACTTCGATCGCCATCTGCCGGATCGCTTCGAGGAAAGGCAGCGACTCGATGTCGCCCACCGTGCCGCCGATCTCGACCATCGCGATTTCAGCGTCTCCGGCGCCGAGCCGGATGAAGCGCTTGATCTCGTCGGTGATGTGCGGGATCACCTGCACGGTGCCGCCGAGATAATCGCCACGGCGCTCCTTGCGGATCACGCTCTCGTAGACCTGGCCGGCGGTGAAGTTGTTGCGCTTGCTCATCTTGGTCGAGACGAAGCGCTCGTAATGCCCGAGGTCGAGGTCGGTTTCAGCACCGTCCTCGGTGACAAAGACTTCGCCGTGCTGGAATGGGCTCATCGTCCCCGGATCCACGTTCAGATAGGGATCGAGCTTGATCATCGAGACTTTGAGACCGCGCGTTTCAAGGATCGCGGCGAGGGAGGCGGCGGCGATGCCTTTGCCAAGGGAGGAAACTACACCACCAGTGACAAAGATAAATTTGGTCATCACATAATAAGCCAGCCGTTTGCGCATTTTATCGCGCAAACGGCGGGTCAGTCCAATAAAAACTCGGGTTTAGCTACGGCTTCGCGGCGGCGTCGCGCGCCACGGATTCAGCGCGGGGAGAAACTTCGCGCGCAAGATACAACCACGTCTCGACGACCGTGTCTGGATTGAGGGAAAGGCTTTCGATCCCCTCCTCCATCAGCCATTTCGCGAGGTCGGGGTGGTCCGACGGACCCTGGCCGCAGATGCCCACGTACTTGCCCGCTTTGCGGCACGCCTGGATCGCGAGGTGGAGCATGTACTTGACGGCCGGGTCGCGCTCGTCGAAAGCGTCGGCGATGATGCCGCCGGAGTCGCGATCGAGCGCGAGCGTCATCTGGGTCATGTCGTTCGAGCCGATCGAGAAGCCGTCGAAGTGCTCGAGGAACTGGTCGGCGAGCACCGCGTTGGCGGGGATCTCGCACATCATGATGATGCGCAGCCCGTTCTCGCCGCGTTTCAAGCCGTTCTCGGCCAGCAGCTCGATGACTTTGCGCGCTTCGGCGACGGTGCGCACGAAAGGCACCATGATCTCGACGTTGGTGAGGCCCATCTCGTCGCGCACTTTCTTCATCGCGCGGCATTCAAGCTCGAAACAGTCGCGGAAGTTGGGCGAGATATAGCGCGATGCGCCGCGGAAACCCAGCATCGGGTTTTCCTCGTGCGGCTCGTAGCGCGCGCCGCCGGTCAGGCTCGAATACTCGTTCGACTTGAAATCCGACAGTCTCACGATGACCGGCTTCGGCCAGAAAGCGGCGCCGAGGGTGGCGACCCCTTCGGTGAGCTTTTCGACGTAGAAGCTCACCGGGTCGGCGTAGCCCGCGCTGTGCTCTTCGACCGCGACTTTGAGGTCGGCGGACAAGTCGGGATACGCGAGCACCGCTTTCGGATGCACCCCGATCATGCGCGCGATGATGAACTCGAGCCGGGCGAGGCCGACGCCTTCGTTCGGCAGCCTCTGGAACTCGAACGCGAGCTCGGGGTTGCCCACGTTCATCGTGATCTTGACCGGCGGCTTGGGCATTTTCGCGAGCGAGAGATCGATGATCTCGGTCTCGAGGATGCCGCGGTAGACGAAACCGGTGTCGCCTTCGGCGCACGAGACCGTCACTTCCTTGCCGTGCTTGAGCACGTGCGTCGCGTCCCCGCACCCGACCACCGCCGGGATGCCGAGCTCGCGCGCGATGATCGCGGCGTGGCACGTACGCCCGCCGCGATTGGTGACGATCGCCGCCGCGCGCTTCATGACCGGCTCCCAGTCCGGATCGGTCATGTCGGTGACGAGCACGTCGCCGTCCTTGACCGTGTCCATCTCCGCCGCGCTCTTGACCAGGCGCACCTTGCCGCTGCCGATACGCTGTCCGATCGCGCGCCCGGTCGCGAGCACTTCCGAGCGCTCCTTGAGCCGATAGCGGCGCAGCACGTCGACGCGCTCCGTCGCTTTCACCGTCTCGGGCCTCGCCTGGAGCACGTAGAGCTTGCCGTCGGTGCCGTCCTTGCCCCACTCGATGTCCATCGGGCGTCCGTAATGGCGCTCGATGATCATCGCGTAGCGCGCGAGCTCTTCGACTTCGGCGTCGGTGATCGAGAAGCGGCCGCGTTCCTCTTCGGCCACCGGCAGGGTTTTGACCGAGCGCCCGGCCCGGTTGTCGGCGCCGTAGACCATCTTCACGGCTTTGGAGCCCAGGCCGCGGCGCAGGATGGCTTTGCGACCCGCTACGAGCCCGCGCTTGTAGACGTAGAACTCGTCCGGGTTCACCGCGCCCTGCACGATCGTCTCACCGAGCCCGTACGACGACGTGATGAGCACGACCTGGTCGAAACCGGACTCGGTGTCGAGGGTGAACATGACGCCGCTCGCGGCGAGATCGCTGCGCACCATGCGCTGGACTGCGGCCGACAGCGCGACTTCGGCGTGGGTGAAGCCTTTGTGCACGCGGTACGAGATCGCGCGGTCGTTGTAGAGCGAGGCGTAAACGTGCTTGATCGCGTCCAGCAGGTTGTCGAGGCCTCGCACGTTGAGGAAACTCTCCTGCTGGCCCGCAAACGACGCGTCCGGCAAGTCTTCCGCGGTTGCCGACGAACGCACCGCGAACGACGCTTCGCTACCGGCGTCGGCAGTGAGCTGCTGGTAGCTCGCGGCGATCTCGCGCTCGAGCTCGGCGGAGAACGGCTGCGCGACGATCCATTCGCGGATCTCCTTACCCGCGGCGGCGAGCGCTTTCACGTCTTCGGCGTCGAGCGTGGACAAGCGGTCCTCGATGCGCTGGTCGAGCCCGCTCTCCGCGAGGAATACGCGATACGCATGCGCCGTGGTGGCGAAGCCTCCCGGCACGCGCACCCCTGCCGCCCCGAGCTGGCTGATCATTTCGCCGAGCGAGGCGCTTTTACCGCCGACGCTTCCCACGTCGGTCATACGAACCGCAGCAAGATCGACAACGAGAGACTGATTTGCCTGAGCCATAAATGTCTTGGTGCCGCCCGTTAAAACGCGCTATTTTACCGGAAGCCTCTTCGCTTCCCCTCTTTGCCGATGACTTCTCAGAAACGTGTTGCTTTTTTTATCTCCGA
>JAQGNC010000204.1 GCA_028292065.1 Betaproteobacteria bacterium | reverse complement strand
GAGGTTGTCGGTGACTTCCTTGCGGTAGCGGGCGATGAAAGGCACGGTCGCGCCTTCGTCGAGCAGCGCGACGGCGGCAGCGACCTGCTGCGGCCTGACCCCGAGCTCCAGGGCGATGAGTTCAACGATCTTGGGCAGTGCGGTATCGGTTTTTATGGTGGACATCAGAGAGACGCGGTGAAGTGGAAACGTGCGGCGCATTGTCCGTGCAAAGCAGCGGCACGCCAAGGCTTGACAGTTCGAAAACCGCCGAGGTGACGAAGTGAGCGCAAGCGAGCCGAAGGAAAGGAGGCTCACGGAGGGAAACCTTGGTTTCCCTCCGTGTCGTTTAACGGCGATTGTGATGTGACTGCAAAGCAGTCACATCACAACGCCTGCGCGGCCGATGACACCCTTAGCGGGTTCCGGCGCCGTTGCAGCGCCGGACGGCACATCGCGGTCTACCGAAAGGTAGTGTGGAAGGCTCGCGTTCGATTACACGCCGGCCGATCTTCGCCACTTTGCCGCTCCGAGCCGGAAGGCCGGGTCAGGCTCGCGACGAAGCGGTTTCAGTCTGCCCTAAGCGCGCGACGTGTGGCAATTGACGATATTTCACGCGTGCGCTTCGCGCTTCAGGCCCACTGGTTGCGTAAACGCGCCGCGACGTCGACTCGCGGCAGCGCATCCGGGTCCCGCTCTCGAACGAACGTCGCGGCGGCCGGCCACGTCGTCGCGTGCAGCGACTTCATCACCGCGGGCGTAAGAAATCGCGAGCGCGTCCCGTAGACGTGACCGTCGCCGCCGCGCGACTGCTGGGTCACGTAATACTTGAGCGGCGCGATCAGGTCGAGCTCGTGCTTCGCACGCGTCATCGCGACGTAGAGCAGGCGCCGCTCCTCTTCGATCAGCTCGGCTTTGCCTGTCGCGAATTCGTTCGGAAAAGTCCCGTCGCTCACGTGCAGCACGTGGACGTTGTCCCACTCCTGCCCTTTCGCCGAATGGATCGTCGAGAGGATCAGGTAATCCTCGTCGAGCAGCGGCGTTCCCGACAGGTCGCCGCTCGCGCGCGGCGGATCGAGCGTGAGCTCGGTCAGGAACTGCTCGCGCGTCGTGAACTGGGTCGCGATGCGCTCGAGCTGCTCGAGATCGGCGGCGCGAGGCGTTGCCGCATCGTAGATACGAGCGAGGTGCGGCTCGTACCAGCGCGCGGTGAGGCCCAGCTGTCCCGCCCACGGAGATTCCGGCACCGCGAGGCTCGTGAGCAGCGCGGTGAGCGCGGTCCATTGCCCGGCCTCGGCGGTCGGCAGGCGGTAAGCGCTAAGGGCGCTCCAGTCGAAAGACGACGCTTCGAAAGCCTTGAGACAGCGCTCCGCGCTCGCCGGCCCTACGCCCGGAAGCAACTGCAGCACGCGAAACGCCGCGATGCGGTTGCGCGGATTGTCCGCCCAGCGCAGCACCGCGAGCAGGTCTTTGACGTGCGCGGCTTCGAGGAACTTGAGACCGCCGTATTTCACGTAAGGGATATTGCGCCGCACGAGCTCGAGCTCGAGCACGTCGCTGTGATGCGAGCTTCGAAAAAGCACCGCCTGCTTGCGCAGCAGGACGCCCTGCTCGCGCGCGGCCAGAATGCGCTCGATCACGTATTCGGCCTGCGCCTGGTCGTCGAGCACCGTGACGTAGCGCGGCTTCACCTCGGACGGGCGGGGCGACTGCAAGCGCTTCTGGTATTGCCGTGAGGCTTCCGAGATCAGCGCGTTGGCCGCGTCGAGTATCGGCTGGGTCGAGCGATAGTTCTCTTCGAGCGTGACTACGCTGGCTTCAGGCGTGAACCGCGCCGGGAATTCGAGGATGTTCTCGACCGTCGCGGCGCGGAACGAATAGATCGACTGCGCATCGTCGCCGACCACGCACAGCCCTGTCCCGGTCGGTTTGAGCGCGAGGAGTATCTCCGCCTGCAGGGTATTGGTGTCCTGGTATTCGTCGACGAGCACGTGATCGAAAAGCGAACCGACGTCCTGCGCGAGCACCGGGTCCTGCACGAGCGCGTGCCAGTAGAGGAGCAGGTCGTCGAAATCGAGCACGGCTTGCGCGAGCTTCAGCTCCACGTAACGGCGAAAAAGCTGTTTGAGCTCAGCGTGCCACTGGGCGCACCACGGATAGACGTCTTTGAGCGTGCGCTCCAGCGGCAGGCGCGTATTCACGCAGTGCGAGTAGATCGCGAGACAGGTGTCCTTGCGCGGGAAGCGCTTGTCCTTCGCCGGCAACTCGAGCGCCTGCCGGGCGAGGTCGAGCAGGTCGGCCGAGTCGCCGCGGTCCATGACGCTGAACGCGGGCTGCAGGCCGACGTTCGCGGCGTACTTGCGCAGCACGCGATTGGCGATCGAATGAAAAGTCCCGGCCCAGGTGAGACGCGCGACGCCGGGAGCGAGGTCTTCTTCGCCGGCGCCCGGCCGCGAGGTCGCCGCACCGACGATGCGCCGCGCGCGGCGGATCATCTCCTGCGAGGCGCGGCGCGAGAACGTGAGCAGCAGCAGGCGCTCGGGCGCGACGCCGTTCAGGATGAGGTGCGCGACGCGATGCGCGAGCGTGTTCGTCTTGCCGGTGCCTGCGCCGGCGATCACGAGCAGAGGTGTCGCGGTCCACACGCCTTTCGCATCGGCCGAGCCGTGGGTCGCCGCGGCGCGCTGTGCGGCGTTGAGCCCGTCGAGCCAGCGGCTCGCCTGCGGAGTTTCGATTACTGTCGCCATGCGCCGATTATGGCGAATAACTGTATGTACATCCAGCCTCTCGAGGCTACCTGGTTTCTCAACCTCGGCGCAGCGCTGTTGCCCCGCCGTGGCTTGCTCTACTATGCGTTTTGGACTCTTGCGGAGCAGAGCGATGCCTGAACGATTCAGTATCGAGATGTTCGCGGACCGGATAGGACAAAAGTTTCGGATCCATGCAGGCCCAGAGCAGCACCTGGCGGTGGAGTTGGTCGAGGTCGCCGATCTGACGAGCCCCGGCGGACCGGACAGCGCACGTCAGCGCGCGCCTTTCTCCGTTCTTTTTCGCGGACCTCGCGAGACCGTTCTCCCGCAGCGCACTTACCGCCTCGAGCACGACCAAGGGGAGACGTTCGAGATTTTCCTCGTGCCGATCGGAGCCGACCGCGAAGGGATGCGTTACGAGGCGATCTTCGCCTGAGGCGGCGGCGACCACTCCATCCTGATGTAGACGCCCAGGTCTTCGGCAGGGTAGAAGCCGAGGCGCTCGTAGAAACGCATCGCGGGGTTCTGGCGCTCCACGTGGATGCTGACCCGCCTGCCGGTCGCCGCACCCTCGTCGAGCAGCTTGCGCATCAGGAATCCGCCGATACCGGCATGGCGAAATGCCGGCAACACCGCAATGTCGATGAGACGGATTTCCTGCGGCCACCGCGCGACATAAAGCCGGCCCGCCGACGCGCCGTCGTGCAGGATGACGTCGAAGCTCGCGCCTGGGTAGTTATCCTGGTAGTGGCGATGCTGCGCAACGAACTGCTGCCACAGGAAAGCGGCTTTCTGCTCACCGCTCCAGGGGACCGCGGCAAGCTCCTCGACCCGGGTACTGGCGTAGATCTCGTACAGCAGGCGCTCGTCGGACGCCTCGATCGGCCGTAGAGCGATCGTCATCTCGACTGTGTCTAGCTGCGTGGCGGGAAGACCCCCTGCAACGCGATGCAGAAGCTCAAGGTGAGGTACGGCATCATGTTGTTGTGCGGAGCGCTGCCACCGATCGGGGGCAGCGTCTGGAACGAGAACGGGGTCAGCGGCGGCGCGGGGCTACCTGCAATATACGCGTTGCCGCTCGTTAGCCGGGCAAAGCTGTTGCCGATCGGGCTTGTCCTGTTTCCCGCCGCATTCTGTGCCATCAAGCCATGATTGTGCGCGGGCATTTCGGATTCCAGCAGCGTCACCGTTTGGGAGCCTCCGGTTTGGCCGAGGAAATACTCCGACAGCCCGGGCCCCTGTCCCGTATGCATCGGCGCGTTGCCCTGAAGGTCCGGCAGCGCAAAAGTGGACTTGCCGTCGCCGCCGTAGAAGGTCCCCACCAGTGAGAACAGCGCGGTGTTCTGCGAGATTGGCATGAGTTGGCCGTCGCAAAAAGCCCAACCCTTCGGCGGAAAGTTGAACGGGAAGATGCGAATCTCAGCGACGAATGGGTCGGCCACAGCGTCCTCCTCAGCTCGGGGGCGGGAAAATACCAAACAGCGAAATGATGAAGCTCACGCACAGGAACGGCTGCCTGTTCTCGTGCGGCTGGCTGTCGCCGACAGGCCCGATCGCGCCAGGCGCCATGGGGGCGGTCGGACCGGCGCTCGAATACAAGCTGATCGCCGAAGACTCGGCGACGGTGTTATCTTTTGGATTGGGATCGTTAGCGACGGCGTTCGAACCCAGAAACGGATGATTGTGCGTCGGCATCTGCGTCGTCGCGAGAGTGATCTCTTCGGCCCCGCCGGTTTCGGCGAGGATGCGGTTGGACAAGGTCGACCCCTGGCCCTGATGAATCGGCAGGCGGCCCCGCAAGTCGGGGAGCGCAAACGTGCTCTGCCCGTCGCCGCCGTAGGTGGTTCCGATCAAAGCGAAGAGGATGTCGTTCTCCGCGATCGGCAAAAGCTGGCCCTCGCAGAACATCCACCCGCTTGGGGCGAAGTTGCCGGCGAACATCCGAATCTCGCCCACGTATGGCTGTGCCATGCGTAAACCTCCTTAGTTGCGCGAAGGGAAGATGCCCTGCAGGGCTATGCAGAAGTTGAGCGTCAGAAACGGCTGCATGTTGAGGTGCGGCTGACTGCCGCCGACGTCGGCAACCGTGGCCGGATTAAGGGCGGCAAGATTGGTGGGAGCGATATAAGGATTCGCCGGCGCAGCCTTGGCCAGGTAATTTCCGCCGGGGTTCGCGATGGCTGCATCGCTCGACGATGCATTCGCGATGTGCGCATGCGTCGGCAGTTCGGAAATCGAAAGCGTATGGTTCTCTTCGCCGCCGGCTTCGCCGAGGGCATGCCCGGCTCCCACGTGTATCGGAGTACGCGCACGCAAATCGGGCAGGGCGAAATTCGTTTGCCCGTTGCCGCCGAAGGTCGTCCCGAGCAGGGAGAACAGCGGCTGGTTCTGGTTGATCGGCAGGAACTGGCCGTTGCACATCGCCCAGCCCCGCGGCGCATAGTTGAAAGACATGATCCGAATTTCGCTAAGGAATGGTTCAGCCATGGTCTCTCCTCTTGGGGAGTGCGGGCGGCAGGGAAGCGGCCTGGATTGATTGAACCCCAACGATTGCCATTTGTCTAGCGGCACGTGCGCCGGCCTTATTCCTGTGTCATTACGCCCGGGCGGACTCTGACTCGCGGCTGTGCGCGCTGACTGCCGGTCCCCCGTGACAAGGCCCCGCGGCGGGTGTTCCAATGGCAGTCTCTTCCCGATGCCGCAACCCACCAGCCGGAGACCCTATGAAGCTCGTCTATTTCGATGACTATCGCCTCGGTGTGCTCGACGACTACAAAGTCGTCGACGTGATGGCCGCGGTTCGCGACATCCCGCACCTCGACCCGCAGGACCTCATGCGAGGTCTCATCGAGCGTTTCGAAGAGTACCGACCGAAGCTCGAGAAAGCCGCGGCGCAAGGCAAAGGGCTTCCCGTCAGCGACGTGCGCCTGCGCCCGCCGCTCCCCAAGCCGCACAACGTCGACTGCATGGCGGTCAATTACATGGAAGACGGCACGCGCAGCGCGCCGGCGCCGATCAATGCCTTCCACAAATCCCCCGGCGCGATCATCGGCAATGGCGACACGATGGTGCTGCCCGACGTGCCGGCGACGATCTTCGAGGGCGAGGCCGAGATGGCCGTCATCATCGGCAAGCGCGCCAGCCAGGTGAAGGCCGCCGACGCGATGGATTACGTGTTCGGCTACACCAATTTCATCGACGGTTCGGCGCGCGGCCTGCCGCCAGCCGGCAATGTCTTCTTCCAGATGAAGTCGCGCGACACCTTCGCGCCGATCGGGCCCTACATCGTCACCAAGGACGAGATCAAGGATCCGCAAAAATTGCAGATCCGGCTGTGGAACAACGGCACCTTGATGCAGAACTTCAACACCGACGACATGGGACACAAGATCCCGCGCTGCATCGAGTGGCTGACCTCGATCCACACGCTGGAGCCGGGCGACATCATTGCCACCGGCACCAACCATCGCGGCCTTAACCCGTTCATGGACGGCGACAAGGTCGAGATCGAGACGGAAGGTCTCGGCCGGCTCACCTTCAACATCAAGGACGAGCTGAAGCGCAAATGGGAGCGCAAGACCCGGCTGCAGATGCACGAGGCGGCGAAGGAGAAGACCGCCGGCGCCTACCCCGACATCACCCCGCAGGCCGAAGGCAAATACGCCAAGACCGCCT
>JAQGNC010000523.1 GCA_028292065.1 Betaproteobacteria bacterium | reverse complement strand
TCGGAGATGAACACCCAGTTCGCCAACATCGCGACGCCCAACTAAGTGGTCGTCGTCACGACTTTCAACATCTAGCTCGGAAGCGCGGGCGGCGAATTCCACATCTGCATGCCGTACTCGATGATCGAGCCGATCCGCGACCTGCTCTGCAGCAGCCTGCAGGGCGAGCAGATGGACGTGGACAAGCGCTGGGTCAAGCTGCTTTCGAAGCAGGTCCAGCTCGCCGACGTCGAGCTCATCGTGAACCTCGGCCGCATCGAGCTCACCCTGCAGCAGGTTCTCAACATGCAGCCCGGCGACGTCATCTCGCTCGAGATCGCGCAGCCCCTGGTCGCTGAAGTCGACAGCGTGCCGGTGATGGAATGCAAGTGCGGCGTATTCAACGGCCAGTACGCGCTCAAGGTCGAGCGCCTGCTGCCCGCTTCAGCCAACGATCACTGATCCTATGGAGACCACCATGACCGACAACGTAACCGTCGACGCCCCTGCCATCGACGACTGGGCCGCCGCAATGGCCGAGCAGGCGAGCGTGGAATCGAACGCGCCCGCGCATCGCGCCCCGAGCGCGGTGTTCGAGCAGTTCTCGGCCGAGTCCTCGAAACCCGCAGCCGCGAACGACATCGATCTCATCCTCGACATCCCGGTGCAGCTCACCGTCGAGCTCGGCCGCACCAAGATCGCGATCAAGAACCTGCTGCAGCTCGCGCAGGGCTCGGTCGTCGAGCTCGACGGCCTCGCCGGCGAGCCGATGGACGTCTTCGTCAACGGCTGCCTCATCGCCCAGGGCGAAGTGGTCGTGGTCAACGAGAAGTTCGGCATCCGCCTGACCGACATCATCACGCCTTCCGAGCGCATCCGGAAACTCAAGCGATGAGGCGAGACGTCCACATCCGGCGCTTGCGCGCGACGCGTTACACGCGCCTGCTCGTGTGCGCCGGCGCGATCGGTGCATCGCTCGTGTTCGCGCGCGCCGCGCAAGCCGCCGACAACGTCGCGCCGCCTGCGGCCGTGGGAGCGGGCAGCATGCTCCAGTTCGGCCTCGGTCTCGCGATCGTGCTCGGGCTGATCGTCGCCGCCGGCTGGTTCATGAAACGCTTTTCGATCGGGCCTTCGGCCGCGGGCACCCTCAAGGTCGTCGCCGGAACCTCGGTCGGACAGCGCGAGCGCGTGGTCGTCGTCGAGATCGGCGAGACCTGGATGGTGCTCGGCGTCGCGCCGGGCCGCGTCAACGCGCTGCACACGATGCCGCGCGGACAGATCGCGACGTCGCACGCCGTGCCCGTGGGCACCCCCGCCGGCTTCGCGGCGTGGCTCAGGGAAAAGATGGAGAAGCGCAGTGCGGGATAAGAGGATTTCGCCGGCCGTCGCGATCGGCGCGCTGCTGTGCGCGTTTGCGGTGCCCGCTCTCGCACAGACGAGCGGCCTTCCCGCGTTCACCAGCACGCCCGCGTCGGGCGGCGGGCAGAATTATTCGCTGAGCCTGCAGACGCTGCTGCTGCTGACATCGCTCTCGTTCCTGCCCGCGGCGCTGCTCATGATGACCGGCTTCACGCGCATCATCATCGTGCTCTCGCTCATGCGCCAGGCGCTCGGCACGCCCGCGTCGCCGCCGAACCAGGTGCTCCTCGGGCTCTCGCTCTTTCTCACCTTCTTCGTCATGTCGCCGGTGCTCGACAAGATCTATACCGACGCCTACAAGCCGCTCTCCGAGAACCGCATCACGATGGAAGAAGCGCTCGACCGCGGCGCGGCCCCGCTGAAAACGTTCATGCTGCGCCAGACGCGCGAGACCGACCTCGGCCTGTTCCTCAAGCTCTCGCGCCAGCCTGCGCCGCCGAAAGTCGAGGACGTGTCGATGCGCGTGCTGATCCCCGCGTACGTGACGAGCGAGCTGAAGACCGCTTTCCAGATCGGCTTTGCGGTGTTCATCCCGTTCCTCATCATCGACATGCTGGTGGCGAGCGTGCTGATGTCGATGGGCATGATGATGGTGTCGCCGGTGCTCATCTCGCTGCCGTTCAAGATCATGCTGTTCGTGCTCGTCGACGGCTGGAACCTGCTCATTGGTTCGCTCGCACAGAGCTTCGGCATCTGACGCGCGCCTCAAAGGAACTCACATGAATTCGACTGCCGTAATCGCCATGGTGCGCGAGGCGCTGGAGCTGACGCTCCTCATCTCCGCGCCTCTCCTCCTGACCGCCCTCGCAGTGGGTCTCGTCATCAGCGTCTTCCAGGCCGCCACGCAGATCAACGAGCAGACGCTGTCGTTCATCCCGAAGCTGGTCGGCGTGTTCGTGGCGACCGTGGTTTCCGGTCCGTGGATTCTGCAGATGCTGATCGATTACACGCAGCGGTTGTTCGCGGGTATTCCGGGGATGGTGGGGTGAAAGCCTCGCATCAAAGCTTTAACGCGAAGGACGCAAAGGACGCAAAGGAAAGAACGCGGACGCAATGAAGGCGCTGCAGATGACTCCCCTTGGCGTCCCTGCTTTTTCCTTCGCGTCCTTCCTTTCCTCCTTTGCTCTTAGATGATCTCGATCACTTCAGCGCAGCTCGACGCGTGGCTCGTCGCGTTCATCTGGCCTTTCACGCGGATCCTCGGGCTGCTCGCGGTGGCGCCGGTCACCGGCGGCGCGCAGTTCCCGGCGCGCGGCAAGGTGGGGCTCGCGGTGCTGATCAGTCTCGTGGTCGCGCCGACGATCACCGGTCTGCCGAAGATCGACCCGGCATCGTGGGCGGGGCTGTTCATGCTCGCGCACGAGCTCGCGATCGGCGTGGCGATCGGCTTCGCGATGCGCCTGGTGTTCGTCGCGGTCGAGATGGCCGCCAAGCTCAT
>JAQGNC010000494.1 GCA_028292065.1 Betaproteobacteria bacterium | reverse complement strand
TCGTTGATGTCTTCGAGCTCGAGACGATGGGTGATCAGGTCGTCGATGTTCAGCTTGCCTTCCATGTACCAGTCGACGATCTTGGGCACGTCGCGCCGGCCTTTCGCACCGCCGAACGCGGTGCCTTTCCACACGCGGCCGGTGACGAGCTGGAAAGGACGGGTGCTGATTTCCTGTCCTGCGCCGGCGACGCCGATGATCACCGAGACGCCCCACCCTTTGTGGCAGCACTCGAGCGCCTGGCGCATCACGTTCACGCTGCCGATGCATTCGAAGCTGTAATCGGCGCCGCCTTTGGTGAGGTTCACGAGATACGGCACGAGATCGCCTTCGACCTCTTTCGGGTTGACGAAGTGGGTCATGCCGAATTTTTCGGCGAGCTCGCGGCGCCCGGGATTCAGGTCGACGCCGACGATCATGTTCGCGCCCGCGAGGCGCGCGCCCTGCACGACGTTGAGCCCGATGCCGCCAAGCCCGAACACCACCACGTTCGCGCCGGGCTCGACTTTCGCCGTGTTGATGACCGCGCCGATCCCCGTCGTGACGCCGCAGCCGATGTAGCACACCTTGTCGAAAGGCGCGTCTTCACGGATCTTCGCGAGCGCGATCTCCGGCACGACCGTGTAGTTGGCGAACGTCGAGGTGCCCATGTAGTGCAGGACTTTCCTGCCGCCGATCGAAAAGCGGCTCGTGCCGTCGGGCATGACGCCCTGTCCCTGCGTCACGCGGATCGCCTGGCACAGGTTGGTCTTGCCCGACAGGCAGTACTCGCACTGCCGGCATTCGGGGGTATACAGCGGGATCACGTGATCGCCTCTTTTCAGCGACTTCACGTCCGCACCGACCTCGACCACCACGCCCGCGCCTTCGTGGCCGAGTATCGCAGGGAACAGGCCTTCGGGATCCGCGCCCGAGCGCGTGAACTCGTCGGTGTGGCAGATCCCCGTCGCCCTGATCTCGACCAGCACCTCGCCCGCTTTCGGGCCTTCAAGATCGACGGTTTCGATGACCAGCGGTTTGCCCGCTTCGAACGCGACGGCGGCTTTGACTTTCATGCTGCACCTCAGGATCCAGTTGTCAGGATTCAGGATTCAGTTCGATCGCGGAAAATCCCGAATGTCGAATGTTAACCTCTGAATACCGAATCCTGAATGCTGAATCCTGCACCCAGAGGCCGCTTCGCGCCCTCGCCCACCGGACCGCTGCACTTCGGCTCGCTCGTCGCGGCGGTCGGCAGCTATCTCGACGCGCGCGCACGCGGCGGGGAGTGGCTCGTGCGTATCGAAGACGTCGACACCCCGCGCGTGGTTCCCGGCGCCGCCGACGACATCCTGCGCACCCTCGAAGCATGCGGCATGGCGTGGGACGGGAGCGTCGTACACCAGAGCACGCGCGGCGACGCCTACCACGCCGCCCTGCAGGAACTGCGCCGGCAGGCAATGCTCTATCCGTGCGCGTGCAGCCGCCGCGAGATCGCGGACTCGGCGGTCGCGGGCATCGAAGGCTATGTGTATCCCGGAACGTGCAGAAGCGGTCTTGCGCACAGCCGCGAGGCTCGCGCGTGGCGCGTGCGCACCGAGGGCGCGGTCATCGCGTTCGACGACGCGATCCAGGGTCGCGTCGAGCACGACCTCGAGAAAGACGTCGGCGATTTCGTGCTGTATCGCGCCGACGCGGTCTATACCTATCAGCTCGCCGTGGTCGTCGACGACGCCGAGCAAGGCATCACGCACGTCACGCGAGGCTCCGACCTGCTGGACTCGACGCCTCGCCAGATCCATCTCCAGAACCTGCTCGGCGTGCGCACGCCGGTGTATGCGCACCTGCCGGTCGCGGTCAACGCGCAGGGGCAGAAGCTTTCGAAGCAGACGCTGGCAAAGCCGGTGTATCGCGAGCACATCGTATCGTCGCTGATGCTAGCGCTGCGTTTTCTCGGCCAGCAGCCGCCTGGTGAGCTCGAAGGCGAAGGGGTGGACGCGATCTGGGAATGGGCCACGCAGAACTGGCGTCTCGATCGCGTGCCGCGCGTGCGCGCGCAGGTGTTTGTACCGGCCGGAACCGAAGGGAGAAAGTAAACCGCTTGCTGCAGGCGAGGCGCCTGCGCTACGTAAGCGCCGCTGCCTGACCTTGCGAAACCAGCGCCCCGCGCTCGAACGCGACGAGCTCTCCGGGCTGCATGCGGGTCCACGTCTCGTTGTCGGTGAGCGGCGTGGTCGCGATGACCGCCACGCGGTCGTCCGGTGTGGTCAGCGCATTGAAGTCGACGGTGACGTCCTGGTCGATCAAGTGCGCCTGCGCGAAAGGCGCGTGGCGCAGGATGTAGCACAGGTTGTCGTGGCAGTGCGCGACCAGGTATTCGCCGTTGGACAAAAGGTAATTGAACCGGCCGTGGCGCGCGATCTCTGCGGTGACCTCGCGCAGGTGATCGACACATTCACGCAGCGTCGGCTGTCCCGCGGGAAAGCGCGCGCGCAGGCGCTCGAGCATGTAGCAGAAAGCGCGCTCGCTGTCGGTCGCTCCCACCGGCTGGTACTGCCCTTGGAGCTCGGGCGTGAAATCGTCGAGCGTCCCGTTGTGCGCGAAGATCCAGTAGCGGCCCCACAGCTCTCTCACGAAAGGATGCGTGTTCTCGAGCGCGACCACGCCTTTGGTCGCCTTGCGGATGTGGGCGATGACGTTCATCGAGCGGATGGGGTACTTGCGCACGAGCTCGGCGATCGGCGACTCGACCGCGGGTTTCGAATCGAGGAACACGCGCGCGCCGGGGCCTTCGAAAAAAGCGATGCCCCAGCCGTCGGCGTGCTGGTCGGTCTCCCCACCCCGCCGGTGGAAGCCTTCGAAGGAGAAACAGATGTCCGTGGGGACGTTGCAGTTCATGCCGAGGAGCTGGCACATGATGGACTCGGATGGAGTGTTTGAAGGCGGCTGATGCGAACCGCGAGCCGGGCGCACAACCAGTCTACCGACGTTGAGCGCGCGAGACCAACCCTTTGCTCGCCATTCCCGCGATCGTTGCCCGGCCGCTGTAAACGGGACAGAATTACGGCCCGTTGTAACACAGCGGATCGAAGTCAAAACCAAGGAGGAAGTGCATGAGAATCACATGGTTCCTGAGGAGCGCGGTCACGACTGCAGTGCTCGCGGTCATCGCCCCCGCGCCCGCGGCGGCGGCCGACGCCGCCAAGGATTACCCGAACCACCCGATCCGGATGCTCGTCCCGAACGCACCCGGAAGCGCGGTCGATACGCTGGGACGCATATTCGCGCAGGCGCTGACGCAGGCCGGCGGCCAGCAGGTGGTGATCGACAACCGCGCCGGCGCCGGCGGTACCCTCGGCATGGAGATCGGCAAGAACGCCAATCCGGACGGCTACACGATTCTTTCCGCGTCTACCGCCGCGATGACGATCGCGCCGCACATCTACAGCCGGCTGCCGTTCGTTCCGCTGAAGGATTACGAATTCGTGACGCTCTTC
>JAQGNC010000467.1 GCA_028292065.1 Betaproteobacteria bacterium | reverse complement strand
TTTCTGGATGCGCACCGCTCGCGCACCCGATTCGCAGATCGCGGCGACCCATTTTTCGACCGCCGCGTCGAGCGCGTCCACGGCTACGAGCTTCTCGAGAAAGCCGGTGCGGTACGCCTCGTCGGCGTCGATGTGCTCGCCGGTCAGCACGAGCTCGCGGGCCTTGCCCCATCCCATGAGCAGCGGCAGCAGGCACGCTTCCATTCCGGACGGGATGCCGAACTTCACTTCGGGCATGCCGAACTTGGCGCCGTGCACCGCCACGCGCATGTCGCACGACGCCGCCAGCTCCATCCCGGAGCCGAAGCAATAGCCGTTGATGCGCGCGATGACCGGCACCGGCAGGCGGCGGATTGCGTCGCACGCGTAATGCGTCTTGGTGCTCACGTCGCGCTGACCTTCGCCGTCCTGGTCGCGCATCTCCTTGATGTCGGAGCCGGCGATGAACGATTTGTCACCGGCGCCGGTGAGCACCGCCACGCGCAGCTCGTCGTCCTCTGCCAGCGTGCGGAAGGCGTCGATCAGCTGCTGCTTGCCTTGCCTGCCGAGGCGATTGCGGTGCAGCGCGTTGTCGACGGTGACGTAAGCGACGTTGCCGGCGGAGCGTTTCTCGATGCGCACATCGACGAGCGGCTTGGCGGTTTCCATGGGTGTTCCTTCGAGGTTGGTTTCAGGGGGCGCCGAGGCGCTTCGAAAGCTGCGCGCCGGCGCGGGTCGCGAGCTCGATCAGGTTCTCGAGGCGATCGCCGACGCGCGCGGTGGGGAGCACGATCGACAGGCAATACTGGCCGCAGCCTTCGGCGTTCAGCACCGGCACCGCGACGCCCGAGAGTCCGGCGATGCGCCCGCCGTGAGAGGCGGCGTAGCCGCGTTCGCGGACCTGCGAGATCTCGGCGAGCAGGCTCGGGCGCGTGTAGCTCGACTGCTTGACCGCCGCCGGCACGATCTTCTTCAGCTGCGCCTCGGGCAGGTGCGCCATGAGGACGAGCGAGGTCGCACCGGTGCCCAGCGGGGTGTGCGCGCCGACCTTGGTGACGGTCATCAGCGGCGCGGGCCTGTTCACGACGTCGATGCAGACGCGGTGCAGGCCGACCGCGGTGCTGAGCGTCACGCTTTCGCGCGTTGCCCGCGCCAGCCGCTCCATCAGCGGCCGCCCCATCTGGCGCACGTCGAGCGTGCTTTCCACGAAGCCCGCGAGGCGCACCAGCTTGAACGACAGCGAGTACTCGTTGTTCTCGAGCCTCACGAGATAGCCGAGCTCTTCGAAAGCCTGCACGAACCGGAAAGTCGTCGATTTCGCGAGCCCGAGCCTCAAAGCGAACTCTTTCAATGAGAGCGTCGGCTTCTCGGCCGAGAAGCAATCGAAGATCGCCAACGCCCGTTCGACGCTGCGCATGACCGCTAGAGCGCGCCCGCCTCGCGCAGCGCGGCGATCTCGGACTCGGACATCCCGAGTACCTCCGCGAGCACCTCGTTCGTGTGCTGGCCGAGGAGCGGCGGCGCGCGATCGTAAGCGACCGGGCTTTTGGAAAAGCGCATCGGGTTCGCGATGCCCGGCATCGTACCGGTGACCGGATGCTCGAGCTCGATGCGCGCGCCGCGCGATTTCACGTGCGGGTCGTCGAACACTTCAGCGATGTTCTTGATCGGGCTGCACGGCACGTTCGCTTTTTCGAAGCGCTCGAGCCACTCGCCGATCGGGCGCCCCGACAGCGCTCCGTTCATGAGCACCGAGAGCGTGTCCGCATTTTTCAGGCGCAGTGCGTTGGTGAGAAACCGCGGGTCGTCGCCGAGCGTGTCGAGCCCGGCCGCGGCGCAGAACTTCCTGAACTGGCCGTCGTTGCCGATGATGATCATCACGTAGCCGTCGCTGCAGCGGTAGGCGTCGCTCGGGTAGACCGTCGGCAGACGGTTGCCGCGGCGCACCGGCACTTCGCCTGACATGAGGTAGTTCATCGCGACGTTGGTGAGCGACGAGATCTGTACGTCGAGGAGCGACAGGTCGATGTGCTGGCCCGCGCCGGTGCGGGCGCGGTAGGCGAGCGCGGCCTGTACCGCGATCGCGCCGTAAAGGCCGGTCATGAAATCGGTGACTGCGATTCCCACGCGCACCGGCCCGCCACCCGGCGCGTCGTCTTTCTGGCCGGTCACGCTCATGATCCCTCCCAACGCCTGGATGATCGTGTCGTAGCCGGGGCGCGAGGCGTAGGGTCCGGTCTGGCCGAAGCCGGTGATCGAGCAGTAGACGAGCCCGGGATTGATCGCCGACAGCGCCTCGTAACCGAGCCCGTATCTCTCGAGGGTCCCGACCTTGTAGTTCTCGAGCAGGACGTCGGATGTCGCGGCGAGCTTGCGGATCACCTCACGCCCTTCGGGCTTGCCGAGATCGACCGTGATCGAGCGCTTGCCGCGGTTGCACGCGCAGTAGAACGCCGATTCCGCGGTCGGCTCTCCGGCCGGGTCGAGCGCGAACGGCGGGCCCCACGCGCGGCTGTCGTCGCCCACGCGGGGCCGCTCGACCTTGATCACTTCCGCCCCGAGATCGGCGAGGATCTGGCCGCAGATCGGGCCTGCGAGCACGCGCGACAGGTCGAGCACGCGCACGCCGCTCAGCGCGCCTTCGACCGCCGTCGACGGCGATGCGCCGGTGGCGCCATGTTCCGGGGTTCGTTCACCCATGAGTCACTTCCGCTTGTGTCTGCTTCCGCGGCGCGTGCCCTGCAACCCAGCGCACACGAGGCGAGTGCGCGATTATGGGCACTGCAGCAGCCGCTGCGGCGCAGTTCCGCCCAGTGGAACGCGGCGTTGCGGAGGGATCGTAACCGGTGCGATTTACTGCACCACCTCGCGGCGCAGGGTGTGCTTCTCCAGCGCTTTTTCATCGATCGTGACGCCGAGCCCCGGGCCTGTGGGCACGTCGACGTGTCCGTCGCGCACGACGAAATCGGTCTCGGGAACGAGAGGATCGGGCCCGATCGTGTTCAGGCCGAACAGGAATTCGCCAGCGCCCATCATGCGTTTCGCCGGTACGCTCGCGTAGAAGTGCGCGCCGGCCGCGGCTTCGAGCTGCGACTGCACCGCAAGCCCGCCGCAGTTGAGCTGGATGTTCGCCGCTTCGGCGACGGCCCCGATCTTCTTCGCGGCTGAGAAGCCTCCGAGCTTGTAGAGCTTGATGCAGAAGGCGTCGACTGCGCGCGCCTCGGCGAGCGCGTAGGCGTCCTGGAGCGTAAAAAGGCTTTCGTCGGCCATGACCGGCACCCCGCGCGCCTCACGGCGAATTTCCGCAAGGCCTTTGAGGTCGCGCCTCGCGATCGGCTGCTCGATATAACCGAGATCGAGGTCGCGCAGAGCGTGGACGGCGCTGATCGCATCGGGCAGCGACCAGCCGGTGTTGGGATCGATGCCGATCACGATGCCGTCCCCGACCGCGCGGCGGACCGCTTCGAAGTTGCTCACGTCACGCCGCCATCCACGATGGTCGGCGGCCTTGAGGCACAGCACGGTGATGCCGAACTCGTCGACCGCCCGCTTCGATTCCTCGATCATCGTAGACACTTCTTCGGCCATGCTGACCGACCACTCGAGCGGGATGCGCGGCTGGCACGCGCCGCCGATCAGCTTGTGCACCGGCAGGCCGAGCGCCTTGCCCATGGCATCGTGCAGCGCGATGTCGATTGCGGCGCGCGCAGCGGGATTGCCCGCCAGGCGCGAGTCGAGCAGCTCGTTGATCGCTTCGATGTCGAAGATGTCTTTGCCGATGAGCGACGGGCCATACACTTCGGTGATTGCGGCGACCACGCTGTGCGTAGTATCGGCGACGAAATGCCCCGGGCTGATCGCGCGGATCTGCCCATGACCGACGACGCCGTCCGCATGGATCTTCACGAGCACCGGTTTGCCGAGCTGCGCTTCCTGCGGGCCGGTGTCGTAGCTGCCGCTGGAGAAAATCCTTTTGAGCCTCGTCGAGAGGGCGGTGACGAATACTTCGATGCGCTCGATCATGACAGGTCCTGACGTGATGCCGGTGAGGCGCGGATAATAGCAAAATGAATTTGCGACAACTCATCACGCTGTGCGAAGTCGTCGACCAGGGTCTCAAGCTCTCGGCCGCGGCACTTACCCTCCACCGCTCCCAGCCGAGCATCACGCGCCAGATCCAGGAGCTCGAAGAAGAGCTCGGCGCGAAGATATTCCTGCGCAAGCGCAACCGCATACTCGAGCTCACACCGCACGGCAGGGAGATACTCGCGAGCGCCCGGCGCATCGTCACCGAGCTGCGCAACATACGCAGCGCCAGCGACGATCTCGCCGAAACCGCGCACGGCAATTTCACCGTGGCGACCACGCATACCCAGGCGCGTTACACCCTCCCGCGCGTGATCCGGCAGTTCAAAGGCGAGTATCCGAACGTCCACCTGAGCCTGCGCCAGGCGACGCCGGTGCAGTGCTGCGAGCTCGTCGCACGCGGCGCGGTGGACATCGCGATCTGCACCGAGACTCGCGACGCGCTCGACGAGGTGATCCAGATCCCGTGCTACCGCCTGAACCGCAGCGTCGTGGTGCCGCCGGCGCACCCGCTGCTCAAGGTGAAGCCGCTCACGATCGAAGCGATCGCGCGCTATCCGGTGATCACTTACGACGAGGGTTTCAGCGGCCGCTGGGTGCTCGACCGCGCGTTCGCACGACGCGGGCTCGAACCGAACGTCGTGCTGAGCGCGATCGACGCCGACGTCAGCAAAGCCTACGTCGAGATGGGAATCGGTATCGCGATACTCGCGACCGTCGCGTTCGACGCCACGCGCGACGCAGGGCTGCGCACCATCGACGCGGGGCACCTCTTCGCGCCCAGCACCCTGAGCGTGGTCGCACGCCGCAACAGCTATCTGCGCGCTTACATGCTCTCCTTCATCGGGATGTTCGCGCCCAAGCTCACGCGCGCCGCGATCGGCAAGGCGCTCGCCGGCCAACCGCCGGGCGCGCCCCGCAAGTTGCCCGAGCTGTAGGCTGCGCCGGGTTTGTAGCGCAGGCGCCCTCGCCTGCGCTAGTGTGGCGAGTCACAAATTGGCAGAAGTATGGAAGGCCGTTCGTGCTGAGCCCTTCGACAGGCTCAGGACAGGCTTGTCGAAGCATGAACACTGCCGTTCACCCTTCGACTGCGGCGCAGTGCGCCCTTCGACAGGCTCAGGGCAGGCTCTGCTCAGGGCGAACGGATTGTGACGCGAATTTGAGAATC
>JAQGNC010000456.1 GCA_028292065.1 Betaproteobacteria bacterium | reverse complement strand
GCGTCGGCGGCGGCCATGCTACTGGAACCCTGCCGGTGTGTAGCCGTCGACGATCGCCGACCAGCGGCCGTCCGGCTGGGGCAGTAGCTCGACATGATGCATGCCGAGCGCGTTCCAGCCGCTGCCGCTGCCTTCGAGGATCGGGCTTTCCGCAAGCTCGTGCTCCGCGTACCCGCGGGTCGACAGGTGGTCGACCTCGAGCGCGCGAACCCGCGAGCCGTAGTGCGGCCACGCGTCCTGCGCGAAACGCAGCACGCGTCCGCGGTAGTTGATCACGCGGCCCGCAGGCCGCGAGGTCCTGCGGTTACCCGCGACGATGGGGCTCGCCGGATGCTCTTCGTAGGGCCCGTCGAGCTCGCGCGCGGAGTAGAGGCGCAGCTCGTCGAGTCCGCGGTGCGCGAAGAGCCACCAGCGACCCTCGTGGTGAAAAGGCGTCGCGTCGGCGAAATCGCCGTGCACCAGATCGCACACGAAGCGCCAGCGGTGCGGAAAGGCCTCGGCGCGGTAGAGCCGGACCGCCCCGGCCTCGCGTGTCTCCGGAATCATGAAGACATCGCTCGCGTGCGCGAAGACGCACGGATAGGAAAGGTGAACCGCGTCGCGAAGCACGACCCCGTCGTAGCGCCAGCTCGTGAGGTCGCGACTGCTCGCGCAGGCGATCTCGCCGCGTTGCAGCGCGCGGTTCCAGATTTCGAAGAACAGCACGTGGGTCCTGCCGACAACGTGGCAGAAGGGATCGGCGACGAAATCCGCGACCACGTCGGTCACGTGCTCGGCCGTCAGGATCGGAGCGCCGGCCGTGGCCGGCGTCAGCGCGAGTGGGCTGTCGCCGTGGTAGAGACCGATCGACCAGCACGCCTGCAGCGGCGCGACCTGCGTCGGGAAGAGCGGGGCTTCCTCGGGTTCGTCGTGTCCCATCTCACGCGCCGATCATTGCGGATTGGACCCGCGCGCGCGACGCGCGGCGCGGGGCCGTGCGCATGTGGGTCTCGAACGCCTCCACCGCTTTGAGCGCTCCGTTCTCGCGGCGGATGCGCTCGCCCAGCGCCTCTGCGCGACGGGCCAACGCAGCGTTGCCGACCAGCTCGCAGAGCCCCGCGGCCAGTCTCGCGGCGGTCAACTCCGCGCGCGGTATGGGGGG
Source organism: Betaproteobacteria bacterium (assembly GCA_028292065.1). Classification (GTDB taxonomy): domain Bacteria; phylum Pseudomonadota; class Gammaproteobacteria; order Burkholderiales; family SG8-41; genus JAQGMV01. Next base: position 1,853 of record JAQGNC010000456.1, on the reverse strand, counting down.
AGGAGCGACGCCGAGCGCGTGCAGCCGACGGGCCCACAGGAACTGGTCGAGACCGAAAGGCACGGGCAGTGCCGGTCTGGCGGCGCGGAGTCCCGCGGCCGCCGTCCCGGACCCGCAGTGGTGGACGACGCCCGCGACCTGTGGAAAAAGCCAGTCGTGCGGAACGTTGTCGGCGACGTAAACGTCGTCGCCTCGTTGCGCCGGTTGGGGTCGCTTCGCGACTCCACCCCAGCCGCGTATGAGTATGCAGCGCACGCCCGCGCGGCGCACCGCCTCGAGCACGACGTCCGTCGCCGCGTCATCGCCGGTCACCATGCTGCCGAACCCGATCGCCACCGGCGGCGCGCCCGCTGCCATGAATGCGCAGAGCTCGTCGGGAGCCCGCCAACCGTTCGCGAGGTCGTGAAACCAGTAGCCGGTCACGTGTAGCGTGGCGGGCCAGTCGGCCGGCACCGGAAGCACCGCGGCGCTGTAGCCGAGCAGATGAGGGACGCACTCGCGCAGGCGCGACTCGTCGAAGGCGGGCTCGCCGGTGAGCCCGAGCACGTCGCGGCGCCACGCGGCGACTTCGCTCTCGAAAATGCCGCGCCAGACTTTCTCTTCGACTCGCCAACTCTGGAGATGCGCCCACTGACGCAGCACGGGCCATTTGACGGCCGCCGCGAGCCCCGGCGACAGCGGTTCGGCGAAGGGGTTGGGGAAATGGCGCGTGCGGCAATGCGGCAGCGGATACGTCGCGACGCCGAAGCACGGGATGCCGAGCTTCTCCGCGAGCGGCGGACCGACGCGTATGGGCGGCCAGTAGAGGATCGCGTCGGCCCCTTCCGCAGCAGCGAGGCTCTGCCTGAGGAAGGTCCGGATGAACGGTTTCATGTAGCGCTGGAAGATGTCCGGACGCCTCTCTCTGTCGCGGAAATCCTGAGCGGCCGTCGCGCCGCTCAGAAAATGACGCGGGTCGCCGGTCAACGCAAAGAACTCGAGCGCAGCCGAGGCGACCAGCGATTCGAAGCAGCGATGCGTTGCGAACCTGACCTTCCATCCCGCGCGCTCGAGGGCGCAGCCGAGCGCGAGCTGAGGCTGCACGTCGCCGCGCGAGCCGCTGGCGATCATGGTGACGTTGCCCTTCGAACCGGCTCCGGCGGCGCCGCGCGCATCACTCATCGCGGGGACCTCGCACGAGGCGAAATCCGAGCGCGTCGAACCGATGGTCGAGGTCCGGCTCGAGCAGCGTCTCGAGCTCCCGCTGACGATCCGTGACGTAGCTCGAGCGCTGCGCGAGCTTCTCATCGGGCCGGGCCGGATGGCACATGACCTCGAGCAGCTCGCCGTCCGCTACGAGCTGCGTCGCATCGGCGAGCATCCTCAGCAAATCATCGACACCGGTTCGATTCCCCTCGAAACGCTCGCTGAAGTGATCGGCGCAGGCGACGCCGTGTGCGCGCAGCAGGTTTCGCGCGCGGGGGCTGCCTGCGCGCGCCGGCAGTCCCTCCTCGCGCGCGAGCTCGGCGAAAACATCGAAGACCTGCGGCAGCAGGTGCACGTGGTGATGCGAGTCGAGGTGGGTCGGCTCGATGCCGAGCGCGCGCAATGCGGCGAGCTGCGCGCGCCACTCCCGTGCGACTTCAGCCGCGTTTGTCGAGCGGACTGCTGCACGCCGGCGCGGAAACCCGCCGGCCCCGTCGACGAGGGAAGGCACGTCTTCGGCAGGAAGACGAGGGCGGCCGTCGGTGAGCTGCAGATGGAGTCCGACGCGGCCGCGGATCGGCTCGGCGTAGCGCGGGATCGTGGACAGACCGTCGGGACAGCACACCATCGCCGTGGTCGTGCCGACGACGCCGCGATGCATGGCGTCC
>JAQGNC010000428.1 GCA_028292065.1 Betaproteobacteria bacterium | reverse complement strand
GCGGAGCCGAAGGTCGCCGCCGCGCCGCCGGGCCCGCCTGCGGCCCCGCGCGAACCGGTCGCGGCGACGCCTCCGGATTTCAACGCCGCTTACCTGCGCAACGCGCCGCCGCGCTACCCGCTGATCGCGCGCCGCAACGGCGTCGAAGGCACGGTGCGGCTGAAGGTTTTCGTGAGCCGGGACGGGCGTGCCGGCCAGGTCCAGCTCGACCGCAGCAGCGGCTCCTCCGCGCTGGACAGCGCGGCCGTCGAAGCCGTGAAGAACTGGCAGTTCGCCCCCGCGCGCCGCGGCGAGGAAATCATCGAATCGTGGGTCATCGTGCCGCTGGTTTTCAAACTCGAAGGCGCGAGCTGACGCGCTGCTATACTTAGATTTTCCCCGGCGGCTTTTGACATGAAGCGGTACGGCGCGCGTTTCAGGCTTTATGCGTGGCTGAGCGTGTTCCTGACGCTCTTCAGCGCCGTATCGCCCGCGCTCGCCGCCGCCGTGCTCGCCGATCGCCCCGCGGCGCTCGGGCAGATGCTCGGTTTGCCTGCGCCTGCCGACGCCGAGGCGCATCACGGCGTCGGGCACGCCGGCCATCACGGCGACGCCGACGAGCACGGTGCCGCGCCTGCACCGTCCGATGACGGCACCGCTCACCGCGCACACGGCATCTACTGTTCGTTCTGCCTGAACGCGACTTCGACGGTGGCGATCGGTGCTGCGCCGCCTGCGCTGGTGCTTCACAGCGTGCGCTCGTTTGCACCGGCAGCCGAGCGCGAATGCCCTGCAGCCGCCGCGTTCCACCCGTTCTTCCGCTCCCGCGCTCCACCCCCGTCCGCTCCTTTCCTTCCTGTCTGAAACAGTCGCGCCGCAGTCCGCGGCGCGTCCCATGTCACACAGCAGCAATCGCCGGCAACGGCGGCTGCGCGCCGGTCGCGCAGCCGCGTCACGACACGGCGAGGATTACAGGGAGCACGACTATGGTTTCCACGAACAGGCGCGTCCGCGCGGTATTGCATGCCGCAGCGTCACTGCTTTGCAGCGCGCCCGCCGCGTTCGCGCACACGCCCGAGGAGACTTTGCCGGACGTCGTCGTCAGCGAGACGCCGTCGGTCGCCGAGAAGAACAAGCTGCCGTTGCAGACCGAAAGCGTGACCCGGGGCGAGATCGCCGACAAGGTGAACCTGATGAACACCGAGGACGCGATCAAGTACCTGCCGAGCATCCTCGTTCGCAAGCGCCACGTCGGAGACACCCAGGCGCCGTTCGCGACTCGCACCTCCGGTGTCGGCTCGAGCGCCCGCGGCTTGATCTACGCAGACGGCGTGCTGCTTTCGGCGCTCATCGGCAACAACAACAGCGCCGCGTCACCGAAATGGGGGATGGTCGCGCCCGACGAGATCGAGCGCATCGACGTCATGTACGGCCCTTTCGCCGCGGCGTATCCCGGCAACTCGATCGGCGCGGTGGTCGAGATCACCACGCGCATGCCGCGCGCGTTCGAGGCGAGCGCGAAAGTCGAAGGCGCGACCCAGCACTTCAGCCAATACGGCACGAACGAGACGTTCAATGCGTATCAGGCGAGCGCGCTGCTCGGCAACCGCAACGGTCCGCTTTCCTGGTGGCTGAGCGTCAATCACCTCGACAGCCACAGCCAGCCGCTGGCCTACGTGACGATCCCTCGATCGACGGCGGCGGTTCCGCCGGGCGCGACGCCGGTCAGCGGAGCGATTCCCGACGTCAATCGCATCGGTGCGCCGATCTACGTCATCGGCGCAGGCGGCATCGAGCACCACCTGCAGGACAACTTCAAGTTCAAGGTCGCGTACGACTTCACGCCGACGCTACAGGCGGCGTATTCGGTGGGGCTCTTCCAGAACGACACCAAGGGCAGGGTGCAGAGTTACCTGACCAATGCGGCGGGAGATCCGGTGTATGCCGGAACGGTCAACATCGGCGGCTTCGGCCACACCATCGCCAACAGCGCCTTTTCGAACAACTACTACAACCTCACCGAAGAGCACTGGATGCACAGCCTCGCGCTGCGCACGAGCACGCGCGGCGAGTGGGACTTCGAAGCGATCGCGAGCACCTATAGATACGGCGAGAACGTCCTGCGCAATCCGACCGGTCCGCTTCCGGGTGCTGCAAACGGGGGCCCAGGCGCGATCACGCTCATGGACAAGACCGGCTGGTCGACGCTCGACCTGAAAGGATTCTGGAGGCCCCAGGGCTACGCCGGGCCTCACCAGGTGAGCTTCGGCGCGCATCGCGACTATTTCCGGCTCGTGAACCCGCGCTACAACACGTCGAACTGGATCGGCGGCAGCACCGAGCAGCTCGCGGCGGACAATCGCGGCAAGACACAGACCGATGCGCTGTGGCTACAGGATGCGTGGGCGTTCGCGCCACGGTTTCGCGCGACGCTCGGTGCACGCTACGAGCACTGGCGTGCGTATGAGGGATCCAATTTCGCCCTCGCGGCGCCGCCCACTACCACCACCACGCTCAACGTCAGCCAGCCCGAGCTCAGCGCGACTCATCTGTCGCCGAAGGCTTCGATCGCGTGGACCGCCGCCGACGCGCTGATGCTTACCGCATCGGTGGGAAAGGCCTATCGCTTCCCGACGGTGACCGAGCTGTATCAGGCGGTGACCGTGGGCACAGACTTCCGCGCCCCGAATCCAAACCTGAAGCCGGAGCGCGCATGGTCGGGCGAGCTGTCGGCGGAATACGCGTTGCAAGCGGGCCGGGTCCGGTTGTCCCTGTTCGAAGAGCACATCTCGGACGCGCTGATAGCGCAGGTCACGCCGTTCCCGGGAACGGCGAACTTCGTGAGCTTCGTCCAGAACGTCGACAAGGTCCGCTCGCGCGGGGTCGAGCTCGTCGGCCAGGCTTTCGACGTCGCCGTGCGCGGGCTCGAGCTTTCCGGCAGCGTGACTTACGTGGAATCGACAATACGTGCGGATGCGGCGTTGCCCGCGGCGGTCGGCAAGCGCACGCCGCAGGTCCCGACGTGGCGTGCAACGGCGGTGGCGACGTATCACGCGACCGCGAAGTCTGCGGTCACGCTTGCCGGACGCTACAGCGGCCGAGTCTATGCGACACCGGACAATTCGGACGTCGTCACGCATACGTTCCAGGGATTCGATCCTTTCTTCGTCGTCGACGCGCGGTTTCGCTATCAGATCGACCGCCGCTGGGGCGCGTCTCTCGGGGTCGACAACCTGAACAACCGCAAATATTTTCTCTTCCACCCGTTCCCGCAGCGAACGGTCGTGGCGGAGCTCAAGTTCAACTATTGATGACGAAGCGAGCCGCCGACCATGAATCCATCGTTGCCATTCCGATCTTCGTCACCGCGTTCACGCACGACCGGGCGTGGCTTGGGTTATGCGGCTTCGGCCGTGCTCCTGTGCATCGCTTTCGGCGCCGCCGCGGCGGACTCCGCGCACCGGCACTCGCCGGCGACTTCCGCGGGCTCGGTCACCAGCCTCGACCTCTATGCGCGCGGCGACACGCTCGACGTGCTGACCGGTGAGAGCGACACGAAATCGCAGGTCGCGCTGTGGCATCGCCAATCGCGCGACGGCGGCAGGACGTGGTCGGCGCCGAGCCGCGTCGATGCCGGCATGCCGCCCCCGCGACGCCCCCATCGCGGCAACGACGCCCAGATCGCGTCCGACGGTCGTCACCTCGTCGCGGCGTGGACCACTGCCGGCACCGGCTGGCTGGGCACCGGCCGGCTGATCACCGCTTTCTCCGCCGATGCGGGAAAAAGCTGGACTCGCGGCGGCAGCCCTGCCGCGGACGAGCGCGAGGACGGGCAAAGCTATGCCGACCTGGCGGCTCGCGACGGCCGCTTTTATCTCGCGTGGCTCGACAGCCGCGGCGGCTCGCAAGGCGTACGGCACGCGATCAGCGGCGACGGCGCGACGAGCTGGAAAGCGAACGCGTCGCTCCAGCCGGGGAGCTGCGACTGCTGCTGGAACACCGTGCTCCCGGCGCCGGCGGGAGCGCTTTACGTGCTCTTCCGGGGCAAGTCGCCGCGCGACATGGGCCTCGCGGTCTCGCGCGACGACGGCGCGAGCTGGCGCACGGCGGGCGCGGTCGGCGCATTCGACTGGCGGATCGAGGCGTGTCCCCACACCGGCGGCGCGCTCGCGCTGTCGGGCAAAAGCGGGTCCGAGCGCCTGCACGCGCTGGTGTGGACGGGCAAACCGGGCGCGCGCGGGCTGCACGTTTTCAACACGAGCGACCCGGCGGCGGGATGGACCGCAGCCGCGCGCGTCGGCGGCGAATATGCCCAGCGCGGCGATCTGGCGGCGCGCGGCAGCGAGCTGATCGCGGTCTGGGACGAGCCGGTCGGACCGCACGGTTCGGTGTTCATGTCGCGCTCGCGCAACGAAGGCGCGCAGTGGTCGCAACCGGTGCGGCTGTCCTCCGACGGGGTGAACGCCGTTTACCCCCGCATCGCCGCTACGCGTGAGAACCTCCTGGTGCTCTGGACCGAAGCGGCTGCGGACGCCCCGAGCAAGCTGCGGATGGTGATGCTTAAGTGAGCGCCCGCTCTCACGGCTCCGGCACCTGGGTAAAGCGCGGTATCCTCGGGCTTTCGTCCTCGTCACACGGGTGCCATGGAACTGCTCGTCCTGCTGCTGCTGTTCTTTGTAAACGGGTTGTTCTCGATGTCCGAAATGGCGGTCGTGTCCTCGCGCAAGGCGCGGCTGCAGCAGCTTTTCGACGAAGGCCGGGCGGGCGCCGGGACCGCGCTCGAGCTCGCCAATAACCCGAGTCACTTTCTCTCCACGATTCAGGTCGGGATCACGGTCATCGGCATCACCAGCGGCGTTTTCGGCGAAGCCAAGCTCAGCGTCGGGGTCGCCGCGTGGCTCTCGCAGTGGCCGCTCATCGCGCCCCGCGCCGAAGGCATCGCGGTCGCGATCGTCGTGGTCGGCATCACCATCGGCTCGCTGCTGATCGGCGAACTCGTGCCCTAGCGC
>JAQGNC010000404.1 GCA_028292065.1 Betaproteobacteria bacterium | reverse complement strand
TCGACGCCGAAGCGCTGCTCGGCGTCGGCGAACACCGAGCCCCATTCGCCGAGCTTCGCGCGGCCGTCGGCGACCCGCTGCTCGTCGACCAGGGCCGCGAGGTAATCCCAGATGGCGGTCTTGAATTCGGGCTGCGAATCGAGCGCGTCGAGCACGCTCGGGTCCGGCTCGACGCCGGCGAGCGCAGTATCGAAAACGCCAGGCGCGATGCCTTTGCCGATCGCCTCCGTGCGCAACTTCTCGACGCACACCGCGAAATCGTCGGTGGCGCTGACTGTCGCCGCCGCGAACGCGAGCGACAGGGCGAGCGCGTGCGCCAGGCGCTTCATGCCGCCGGAAGCGGCGCGTGATTGCGCCAGCTCATGTATCCGCCGAGCACGAGAAAACCGGCGTTCGCGAAGAACACCGCGGGCAGCCCGACAGTCGAGCCGAGCGCGCCGAAGAGGAGCGGAATCGCAAAGTGCGTCGCCTGGTTCACCGTGATGCGCATGCCGGTCGCTTCCCCGGCGCGGCCCTTGGGAGAAGCGTTGTAGACCAGCGTCATCGACAGCGGCTGGCCGCAGCCGCAACCGATGCCCAGCAAGAACGACACCGCCGCCAGCGCCCACGCGCTCTGGAACATCGGAAAAAGGCAGAACGCGGCGCACGCGACGAACATCGCGTAAGTGAGCAGGCGCGCCTCGCTGCTGCGGCGCACCGCCCACGGCAGCACGAGGCGCAGCAGGATGATCGACACGCCGAACGCTGCCATGACCGAGCCGATCGCAGTCGCCGACAGTCCCTGTGCGCGGCCGTAGATCGGCATGAAGAACTGGTACACGTCCCACGCTGAAGACACGATGCCGCTCGCGATCAGCGTGTTGCGCAGCTCCCTGATCTTCAGCAGGTCGAAGAAGCCGCCGCTGACGGGCTCGGACTTTTTCTGCACGGTCGGCGGGATCCAGCGCGACCCGAGCGCCGATATGACGATCGCCGGCACGATCGGCAGCGAGATCGCGGCGAAGGTGTACGCGTAGCCGATCCTGTCGATCAGGAAACCGGTCAGCAGCGGCCCGCTCAGATTCGCCGAAGCGAAGCCGATGCTGAGCCAGCTGAAATTTCGCGCGCGCTCGTGAGGCGCGGCGATCGCCCCGGCGAGCGTCTGCGTGCCGAGCTGCAGCGCCATGAAACCGACCCCGAGCAGGCACGCGGTGAAATACAGCGTGCTCATCGCCGGCCTGAGAAAAGGCAGCATCAGCGCAGTGAAGACCGCACCCGTGCCGAACAGCATCGGCACCTTGTAGCCGAGACGATCGATCATGCGTCCCGCCGGCACCGCGAGCACGGCGGGAAGCGCGGCGTAGAGCGCGACGACGGTCCCGACCATGAACGGCGAGGCGCCCTGGTCCACCGCGAACAACGGCACCGCGAGACGGCTGCCGGCGAATCCCACGTGCGTCAGGAACGCGAGTACGACGATGATGAGTATGGTCATGAGCGACAGCGTCGTGACGACCGCGACAGGCGCAGGTCGACGCTGTTATCGACGGGATGGATGCTGGTTGTTGACGGCGTTGTGACGTGCATTATAGGCCGGGGGCTGCGCCGACCGTCACGCACGAGCCCGCGACGACATGTGCAGTCAGCCGCGGCGTAACGCTTCGATCGCGCGGCGGATGGCCTCGGCGTCCGCCTGATGTTCGGGCGCGGCACGTCCTTGGTCTTGAGCAATCCTTAGAGGTCGAGCACCTTCACCGTGACGCCAGCGTCGGGGGCGCGCCGAGCGGAGCCTGAGTACGCGTTCCGACGGTTCTGGCGATAGGTTGCTGATCGTGCAGTCGCGGGTCCATGAAAGGCATTCTACCGACGCTCATGCGGTCGTCGAAGCTCCGGCACCACCCACAGCGGCGCTTCGCCGCGGGCCACGCGCTGAACGTTCGCGTAGCTGTTGCCGAAGCGCTTGGGCCAGCTCTCCCACGTCGGACCGGCCGCGTGAGGGGTGAGCACCACGTTCGGCAGCGTGAACAAAGGATTGTCAGGCTTCGGCGGCTCGGGATCGTAGGTGTCGAGCCCTGCGGCCCAGATGCGGCGCTCGTTCAAGGCGGTATACAGCGCCGCTTCGTCGACGAGCTCGCCGCGGGCGCAGTTGATCAGCACCGCGTCGCGCTTCATGAGGCCGAGCGTGCGCGCGTTGATCATGCGATGGGTCGTGGCGTCGAACGGCGCGTGCAGCGTCACGATGTCCGACTCGCGCAGGAGCTCGTCGAGCTCGCAGTACGTGACGTTGAGCTTCGCCGCCTCTTCGGGCGCAGGACGCACCGGGTCGGTGTACAGGAGCTTCACTTCGAAACCGGCGAGCCGCCGCGCGAGTGTCTTGCCGATCATGCCCAAGCCGATGATGCCGATCGTCTTGCCGGCGATCTCGTGCTCTTCCTCCTCGCCGAAACGGCTCGACTTCCACTTGCCGCTTTTGACGAGGCGATCGAGGTCGGGCAGCTGCCGATACACCGCGAGCATCAGCATGATCGCGTGCTCGGCGACGGCATACGAATTGGCACCGCCATTGTTCGAAAGCGGTATCCCGAGCTCGCGCAGCGTCTCGAGATTGACGCCGTCGTAGCCCGCGCTCAGCACTTGGATGAGCTTGATGTTGCCGAGGCGCTCGTAATCCGACGCGATCAGGCCGCTGCGAAAACCCATGAAGAACTCGGCGGCCTCGAGCTGCTCGGCGCGGCGCTTCTCGTCCTTCGACAGGATCTCGATCGAGAACCCTGCGGGGAGCAGCGATTCGCCGATCGCCCATGCGGCAGGGGCGATGATCGGTGCAAAAACTATTTTTTTATCTTTACTCATGTGTGTCTCTGCCGGTTGCCTTCATCCTAGACGCCCCTCACCCTGACCCTCTCCCCGCAAGCGGGGCGAGGGAACTTACTAATGACATTCGCGCTACGCCACCCTTCACCCTTCACCCTTCACTCCTTCACCCGTTCACCCGTTCACCCGTTCACCCGTTCACCC
>JAQGNC010000399.1 GCA_028292065.1 Betaproteobacteria bacterium | reverse complement strand
CTGAGCCTGTCGAAGGGTGAACGCTCTGGCCACAGTCGGCCTGCGCAGCGTCACCTACGGACCGACCCCGCTTCTCACGCCGCTCGCTGCGTCAGCAACTCCACGATGCGCTGCACCGCGATCGCCGCTTTCTCGCGCAGCACCGCATCGTCGTTGTTCGCAACTGGGTGCGCGATGACCGCGAACGGATAGCCGGGAAGGCCGTTCACCTGGGCGACGACCTGGGCGCTGCGCTCGAAGCGGTCGGTCATCACCGCGACCGCGGGAATGCCCAGGCGCTCGGCTGCTATGGCGTCGTGCAGACTGCACGACGAGCAGCTCCCTCAATCGCCGATCGCGGAGATCAGCGCGTCGGCGCCGCTCATCTCCGCCAACAGCTCAGGCGTTACCGGCCGGGTCGCGTCGGGCTTGCGGCGGCGGATGAATTCGCGCACGCCGTGGTCGGTCTTCAGCATCTCGGCGACGAAATCGTAAAAGCGCTCGGTGCCGATCTTCGCGTTGTCGAGCAGCGCGACGACGGTGCCGTCGAGCGATCGCAGCGGCGGTGCCGGCTGCAGCGCGTCGCCTTCGGCGCTGAGGCGCGGGTCGAGGACTTTGAGTGTCATGGGACGTCTCGGTTAGCAGTGTGTGAATCGTCATTCTGGCGCAGGCCAGAATCCATTTTGATCTTAAACCCGTTTGAAAATGGATTCCGGATCACTTGCGCTGCCGCGCGTCCGGAATGACGGCCCCGGTTTGCAAGGCACCGTCCCGAATGGAGTTCCGGATCACTTGCGCTCGCGCGCGTCCAGAATGACGAATACGGCAGTGCCGTCATTCTGGCGTAGGCCAGAATCCACCTTGATTTTTAGCTAGCGCGCGTCTGAATCCACCGCCTTCGTCACCGCCAGCGACTTCTTCCCGTACCACGGGGGCACGACCGCGCCGAAGCCTCCGGCGGGTCCGCCCGCAGCGATCACCAGCAGGTCGTCAGGCGAGCGCAGCGCGCGATAGATGCGCGCTTCGTCCTTGCGGCCCGCGACTGCGGCCTTGCCGACGCTGCGCCATTCACGGCGCGCGACGCACGCGACTTCGAACACGTAGTCGCGGATGTTCTGCTTGCTCCACTGCGCCGCGGCGAAGATCTGCCGGTGCTGCCTCGCGATCACGAGCGCGTAATTGCCTTCCCAGATCGAGTACGTGAGCATGTTCGCGCGGATCGCGGCGGCGTAGGTGTCGAGAATTTCCTTCGGGTCGTGCGTCCACTCGTTCATCACCTGGTGCGGCGACTCCGCGGCCATCACGGTGACTGCGGAAGTTCCCGCGGGAACGCCGCGCTCGACCGACAGCGGAATCCACGCGCTGTCTTCCTCGTCTTCGGCGACGCAGAACGTGAACTTGCCGGGATGGCCGAGCGTCGAGCGGTCGAGCTGCCCCGGCACGCCGCCGAGCACGTTGATCACGAAGAGGCGAATACTGCGTCCGATCGCGGCGTTCGCGCGGCTGCCGTTGGCGAGCACGTTGTGCGTGGCGTTCATGCCGAGGGCCGTCCTCACCGGGCCGTTGACGGCGATGAAAGGTGCGCTGCCGCCGGTGCTCGCGGTGCTGCCGTGCAGGCCGAACTGCGGCTCGCACATCGCCTCGATGATCGCGACCACGAGCGGCAGGTATTCGGGAAGACATCCGGCCATCACCGCGGCGATCGCGACTTTCTCCGCGGTGATGCGGCGCCGGCGCACCGGCTCGACACCGATGAGATGGTCGGGTGCGAGGCCGGCGCCATCGAGAAACGCGCGAACGTTGCTTTCGGTCGGCGGCACGATGGGAAGCCCATCGGTCCAGCCGTTGCGCTGGAAAAGCTCGTTCGCGTCAAACGCGTCGGCGGCTTCGTACGCCGCGCTCTGTAGGGGTCCTGTGCTCATGCCTGCCTCCTGTGCAAGGTATACCATGCTCCGGGGACATTGCACCGCAGCCAAAAAGCCAACGCTGCCGTCATAAAAAGAGGAGACCTCGTGAACAAGCTGCTCGTCATGGTGTTCGGATTCGTGCTCGCTCATGCAACACTCGCTGTCGCCGCGTACCCCGACCGGCCGATACGCTTCATCGTCTCGTCGGGCGCGGGAGGCGCTCCGGACTTCAACGCACGCGTGCTCGGCGCCGAGATGGCGAAGCAGATGGGCCAGCCGATCGTGATCGACAATCGCCCGGGCGCAGGCTCGACGCTCGGCACGACGATGATGGCCAAAGCCGCTCCCGACGGATACACCATCGGCTACGGCACCATCGGGCCGATCGCGATCCAGCGCAGTCTCCAGCGCAATCTGCCATATGACGCGGACCGCGATCTGAAGCCGGTCGTGCTGGTCACGCTCACGCCGAACATGCTTGCGGTCGCCCCTTCGCTCCAGGCGTCGAGCGTGAAAGAGCTCATCGATTACGCGCGCGCCAATCCGGGCAAGCTTTTCTTCGCGTCGACCGGGACGGGCGCGAGCCAGCACCTGACCGGCGAGCTCTTCAAGTTCATGGCAGGCATACAGATCGAGCACGTGCCGTTCAAGCAGGCGACGCCCGCGCTGGCGGACCTCACCGCCGGGCGCGTGCATCTCATGTTCGAGAACATCAACTCGGTCGCGCCGCACGTAAGATCGGGGCGGCTGCGCGGACTCGGGGTGACCACCTCGAAGCGTGTCGCGGCATTCCCCGACATGCCGGTGATCGCGGACACGGTGCCGGGCTTCGAAAGCGTGTCGTGGGGCGGCATCGTGGTGCCCGCGGCGGTACCGCCGCCGATCGTTGCGCGCCTGAACAGGGAAGCGAACACCGCGATCGCCGCGCCGCAAGTGAAGGAGAAATTCTCGTCTTTCGGCGTCGAGCTCTCGGGCGGCACGCCTGAAGTCTTCGCCGGGCAGATCCGCAGGGACGCAGCCAAGTGGGCCGGCGTGATCAAACGCGCGGGCATCAAGCCTGATTGAACTGGAGGTCGGTCGCCCTGGACTAAACCGGGGTCTGACCCCAAGAAGCCGGGGTCAGACCCCACCCAACGCTGGGGGTCTGACCCCGGTT
>JAQGNC010000395.1 GCA_028292065.1 Betaproteobacteria bacterium | reverse complement strand
GGGTAAAGATGGACGTTCAAACCTACATGCACGGTGTCGGACGCGAAGCGCGCAATGCTTCGCGCGTGATCGCGAAAGCCGATACCGCGACGAAGAACCATGCGCTGACTGCGATCGCGCAGGCGATCGAACGCACCGCGCAGGTGCTGATCGAAGCGAACGCGCGCGACCTCGACGCCGCACGCGAGAAAGGCCTCGACCGCGCAGCGCTCGATCGCCTGACCCTGACCGAAAAAGGGGTCGCCGCGATGGCGGACGGCCTCACGCAGGTCGCCAAGCTCCCCGACCCTGTCGGCGAGATCATGAACATGCGCTATCGCCCGTCAGGCATACAGGTCGGGCAGATGCGCGTGCCGCTCGGCGTCATCGGCATCATTTATGAATCGCGCCCGAACGTCACCGCCGACGCGGCCGGGCTGTGCCTGAAATCAGGCAACGCGGCGATCCTGCGCGGCGGCTCGGAGGCGATCCACTCGAACCAGGCGATCGCGGTGTGCGTGCACGAAGGCTTGAAAGCCGCGGGACTGCCGGAAAGCGCGGTGCAGGTGATCGAGACGACCGACCGCGCAGCGGTCGGCGAGCTCATCACGATGCAGGATTACGTCGACGTGATCGTGCCCCGCGGGGGCAAAAGCCTGATCGAGCGCCTGCAGCGCGAATCACGTATCCCGATGATCAAGCACCTGCACGGGGTCTGCCACGTGTACATCGACGAGCGCGCCGATATCGACAAGGCGCTGCGCATCGCCGACAACGCCAAGACCCAGCGCCTGGGCACGTGCAACACGATGGAGACCCTGCTCGTCGCGCGCGGAATCGCGAAACAGGTGCTTGCGCCGCTCGCGAAGATCTATCTCGACAAAGGCATAGAGCTGCGCGGTGACGACGAGTCGCGCGCGATCGTGCCTGAGATGAAAGCGGCGACCGAGGAAGACTGGTACACCGAATACCTCGACGCGATCCTCTCGGTGCGCATCGTCGACGGCCTCGATGCGGCGATGGATCACATCGCCATGTACGGCTCGCAGCACACCGACGCGATCGTCACCGAAGACCTGACGAGCGCACGCCGCTTCATGCGCGAAGTCGATTCGAGCTCGGTCATCGTCAACGCGTCGACGCGCTTCGCCGACGGGTACGAATATGGCCTCGGTGCCGAGATCGGCATCTCCACCGACAAGCTCCATGCGCGCGGCCCGGTCGGCCTGGAAGGCCTGACGTCGCTCAAGTGGGTGGTGGTGGGAGATGGACATGTGAGGCGGTGAACGGGTGAACGCGTGAACGGGTGAACGGGTGAACGGCACGCTTCAAAGCACCAGCGCCTGTGCATCGAATCACTACACCCGTTCACCTGTTCACCTGTTCACCCGTTTACCCGTTCACCCGTTTACCCGTTTACCCGTTCACCCGTTTACCCGTTTACCCGTTCACCCGTTCACCCGTTCACCCGTTCACCCGTTCACGGCCCTTATGAGCAAAACAATAGAAATCAAAGTCCCCGACATCGGCGACTTCAAGAACATCCCGGTCATCGAAGTGCTGGTGAAACCCGGCGACACGGTCGGCAAGGAAGACACGATCGTCACGCTCGAGTCCGACAAAGCCACGCTCGAAGTGCCTTCGCCCGCGGCGGGTGTGGTGCGCGATCTCAGGATCAAAGTCGGCGACAAGGTCTCCGAGGGCTCCCTGCTGCTGACGCTCGATGCGGAAGAGCAGGCCGCCAAGGCCGAATCGCCGCCCCAGGCGAAGACTCCGGCGCCAGCCGCGGCGGCACCGCAGCAGGCGCGTACACCGGCGCCACGCGCTCAGGACGGGTCGCCTTCGACGCCTCCCGCCTCGCGCCTCACGCCTCACACGGAGAAAGCGGACATCCACGCCGAAATCGTGGTGCTCGGCGCAGGCCCGGGCGGTTACACCGCTGCATTTCGCGCCGCAGATCTCGGCAAGAAAACCGTGTTGATCGAGCGCTACCCCTCTCTCGGGGGCGTGTGCCTGAACGTCGGATGCATTCCGTCCAAAGCGCTGCTGCACGTCGCGCGAGTGATCAGCGAAGCCGAAGAAGTCGGACACTCCGGCATCTCTTTCGGCAAGCCGAAGATCGACATCGACAAGCTGCGCGAGTGGAAAGCGGGCGTCGTTTCGAAGCTCACCAAAGGCCTCAGCGGTCTCGCGAAGCAGCGCAAGGTGCAGGTCGTGACCGGACGCGGCGAGTTCGCGTCGGCCAACACGATCCGTGTCGAGACCGCGGAAGGCCCCAAAGTCGTCGCTTTCGATCACTGCATCATCGCCGCAGGCTCTTCGGTCGCGCGCATCCCCGGCTTTCCGTATGACGACAAGCGCATCTTCGATTCGACCGGCGCGCTCGAGCTGCCCGAGATCCCGAAGCGCCTGCTCGTGATCGGCGGCGGCATCATCGGGCTCGAGATGGCGACGGTGTACGACGCGCTCGGCTCCAAGGTGACGGTGGTCGAGCTGATGGATTCGCTCATCCCCGGCGCCGACAAGGACATCGTGAAGGTGCTCGCCAGGCGCATCGAGAAGCGCTACGAAAAAATCCTGCTCAAGACGAAAGTGACGAAGATCGAGCCGCAGAAAGACGGCCTCAAAGTCACTTTCGAACGGCCCACTGAACAAGACCGCGCGCCGCAGCCGCAGGTCTACGATTACATCCTGATGGCGGTCGGCCGCCGTCCGAACGGCCGCGACATCAAAGCGGAAGCGGCGGGCGTGAACGTCAACGAGCGCGGCTACATCCCGGTCGACAAGCAGCTGCGCACCAACGTGCCGCACATCTATGCGATCGGCGACGTCTGCGGCGAACCGATGCTCGCGCACAAGGCGACGCACGAAGGCAAGACTGCCGCCGAAGTGATCGCGGGCCACAAAGTGTATTTCGACGCGCGCACCATTCCGTCGGTCGCCTACACCGATCCCGAGATCGCGTGGATGGGCCTCACCGAGACCCAGGCCCAGGCGCAGGGCGTCGAGTACGAGAAAGCAGTGTTCCCGTGGGCGGCGAGCGGCCGCGCGCTGGCGACCGGACGCGACGACGGCATGACCAAGATCCTCATCGACAAGACCACCCGGCAGATCCTCGGCGCGGGAATCGTCGGCGTGAACGCCGGCGAGCTGATCGCCGAAGCGGTGCTCGCCCTCGAAATGGGCGCCGACATCGAAGACATCGCCCTCACGGTCCACCCGCACCCGACCCTTTCGGAAACGCTCTTCTTCGCGGCCGAAATCGCGGAAGGCAGCATCACCGACCTGTACATGCCGAAGCGAGGGGTCTGACCCCGGCTGGGGTCTGACCCCGGTTTGGTCCTGGAGCAAACCGGGGTCTGTCCCCGAAAACAAGCCCGGAGTCTTCCCAAGGAGGTCGAATGAAGTCGCTCGCGCTCTACGCACGCCGTCTTGCCGCATCCGCGGTGTTGTCATTCGCAGCCGCAGCCCCGGCGGCCCACGCCGACACCCCGCCTCCCGGCTGGAGCGCGGACAACGTCGAGCTCCTCGGCTACACGATCATGAACGAGCATCCGGCGTTCAAGATCACCATGACTCGCGCGGGCGAGCGCTGGTACCTCATCGGCGGGCATTACAACATTCCGGGATGGAGCGTCGTCGACGTCACCGATCCGAAGAATCCTCGCGTGGCCAAGTTCATCCCCGGCCCCGCGAACACGAGCACCAACCAGGTCGATCTCGCCGACGACATCCTCGTCGCCGCGCTCGGGCGCCCGAACGGCCGCGAAGACGCGGGCATGGACGCGAAGAAGCCTTACCAGGCGGGTGTCGCGCTGATCGACGTGAAAGACCCGCTCAACCCGAAGGAGCTCGGACGCTGGCTGACCGACAAGCCCGAAGGCCGCGGCACCCACCGCAACCTGTACCAGGGCGGGCGCTACATCCATCTCGCGGCGGACATGAAAGGCTACGACGGCGACATCTACGTCATCGTCGACATCAGCAATCCCGCCAAGCCGGTCGAAGCAGGCCGCTGGTGGGTGCCAGGCCAGCACGTCGCGGGCGGCGAGACGCCGCAGAAAGACCCGAACGTCAACCTGCACAACGCCAACTTCGTCGACGGCAATCTCGTCTACCTGTCGTACGGCGACGCGGGTATGGTCGTGCTCGACATCAGCGACGTGTCCAGACCCAAGCTGGTCTCGCGCACCAAGTTCGAGCCGCGGCACCGCTTCGACGTGCACACCGTGACGCCGGACTTCAAGCGCAAGCTCGTTTACGTCAATTCCGAAGCAGTCACCTACGACTGCAAAGGGCCTCTCGACCACGTGACGGTCGTCGACGTCGCCGACCCGGCCAAACCGGTTGCCCTTTCGCGCTACCCCGTTCCGGTCCCGGCGGCGGGATTGCCATACACGAGCTTCTGCGACAAAGGCGGCCGTTTCGGCCCGCACAACCAGAACCAGCTCCAGTACAACCCGAACGTACAGAAACAGGGCAATCTCTCGTACGTGACGTGGTTCAACGGCGGGCTGCGGGTTTATGACGTCGCGGACAGGCGCAGCCCACGCGAAGTCGGACATTTCATGGCCGGGCCGCCGCAGAAGCAGTATCTGAAAGCATACGGGCCTTACGTGCGCATGGAAGACGTGCTCGTCGACACCCGCGGCTACATCTACGTGACGGGCGGGGCGCAGCAGGGGTTGTATGTGTTGCGGTATACGGGAGGGGATAAGGGGCGGTGAGGGACGGGCGCTTGCAGTGGCGTGGATCAACCGCGGTCACCCCGATGAAGCTACCCCGCGCTTCTTGGGGTCAGACCCCCAGTTTGGTTGGGGTCTGACCTCGGCTTTTTGGGGTCAGACCCCGGTT
>JAQGNC010000375.1 GCA_028292065.1 Betaproteobacteria bacterium | reverse complement strand
ACGTTGCCTCAGGGCACGACCGTGCCGGCCTCACTGCGTATCCGGTATACAGGACACAACGATCGTTATGACGCCGAGCACTACCAGGTCGAGGCTGCAACCCGGCAGATGCCCGTTGACGCCTTCAAGGGCGCGCTCGATAACCTTGCACGCAACGCAGTGGAAAAGCTGTACAAAGACGCTCACAGCTAAAGGAAATCGCGATGGCTGAATTGACTGGGCACACGCTCCTGACGGCGGTGCGCGCCGTGGATGCGGAAATGCGGCGCATCACCGATCCCGTCGGCGGAGATGTGACCGAGCTCGACCCCGATCTTCAGGAGCTGCTCCTGTCGTACAGCAAGGCGGCCACCGAGCTCAAGTCGTACTACCTTCAGGTTCGCAGTTCGTCGCCGGGGTTGCCGGCATACGAAGAAATCGTCGCGGGGAACCGGCCGCCGCTCTGAGTGTTACTTCCCCTCGCGGATCGCTGCCGCGCCTGTCATCTAACGCGTCGTAGCCGCTCGCCGAGGCCGCGCTCGCGCGAGATGACTCCGGACGACAACGCACGCCGGCCCAGATGCAAGCGCCTGCTCTGAATCGCTGTACTTTCCACGCCGCTCGACCTATCATGCGTCGGTTCATGACTTCGAGTGGCCGACACCATGACTATTCGACTGGCCGTCTGCAGTGCGCTCGCGCTCGCTTTGACGACGTCCGCGTGGAGTGCCGATAAAGCGCCCCCCTTGAAAGACAGGAAGCCGGCTGCGAAAGCCGCGAAAGCGCCGGCGAAGACTGTCGCAAAGGCCCCTGGAAAGCCGGTCGTCAAAGCGTCCGCAAAGACCGCGGCAACGGCTCCGCGCAAGGCCGTAACGAACACGCCCGCAAAAGCGCCACTTAAGGCAGCGCCTAAGATCGCCCGGCTCAGCACTTCGCGACCGCCCCCGCAGGCGCTCCTGAAGACTTCGTTCAAGCCGGCGGCAGCCGCGCCCTCCCCGGTCCTGCACGGGCCGAAGGAAGTCCTCACCTGCCGCGACGGCACCGAGGATCGCCACGCGCGCATCGCGGTCGTGACGGTGGGCGGAACGCCCGAGAGCTTCGCGTATTACAGCAAGTGGAAGCCTCGCACCTGCTCGATCTATCTCCAGCGCAACCGCGACGCGAGCAAGTGGATCGACAAAGGCGGCGTGACCAACGTCAGCACCGACCGCGGGCTCTTCCTGATCGAGCGCGACAAAGGGGAATACCGATTCGTCTTTCGTGACGTCGATCGCGAGCGCTACTGCGGCATGGACGGGACGATCAACGGCACCCTGACGATCCGCAAAGGCAGCGAGCGCTGCGAGGTCGCGGGGATCATGGAAGAAGGCGTGCCGCTCGGGCAGGCGGTCGCTTACATGGAGATGGAGCAGAACGCGCAGCAGGCGGCTGCGGCGCCGAGCGCTCCTGCGCAAGCCGCACCCGCGCGGCCGCGGCACGCGCTCGAGCCGCCGCGGCGGGACCCTGCGTCGCCTTTCCCGGCTGCGGCTGTCGGGCTGAGCGACTGATTCGGCGTGCTAGGACAATCCGAGCAGCGCCTTTTTGAGTGCGGCATCGGCGGGATCGTCGCCCAGCCAGATCTTCAATAACGCGCGGTAGAAGTCCTCACCGCGAATGGCGAGGCCTGCGCTCGATCCATCGAGAGCGACCTGGGTCCCCGCGCCGGGAACGTAGTCGAGCGTGATCACGCTGCCGCTGCGCGCCGACCTGATTCCCATCATCACGCCGCGGAGCGTGTCGAGCCGCGAGCGCAGCGTTTCGATTTCCGCCGCGGTGTGATTGTCGGCGATGCCGGTTTCGAGCGCGTCGATCAACTGCGGCGCGGTGACGTCCCGCAGCAGGACCATGCTGATGCGCTGCGGGCCCGGTAATGCCAGAACCTCGCGTGCGTCGGTCGTCTTCGACGGGACATAAAGCGCGAGCAGGTAGATCCTGAAGATGAGCGTCCTGCGCACACCCGCGCCGTTCAGCACGAGCGGCTGGCCCGCGACACTGGCGAGGGGCGGCACGTTCACACCGGAGATCTCGACAGCGTGCCCGACAAGCGGGAGTAACAACAATGCGGCAACATGAAGTAGACGAATCATCCGTGCATTCTACCAATGCGCCTTTCTGACACAATCAAAGGCGCTCGATACATACGAGAGCGCTCGACCCCACAACGACAAAACCACCTTCCGGAGGAAACACCATGAACAGGTCTCATGCGCTGATGACGGCTGCGGCACTTTCCGTTGCGACGCTCTGCTTCAATGCGTCGGCGTTCGCACAAAGCGCGCTCACAGGAACGTGGACGCTGGTCTCGATCAAGGCAGGCGCCAGCGAGCCTTACGGGCCCGCGCCCAGAGGCAGGCTGTTCCTCGAGCCGAACGGGCAGTTCGCGGTGACCATCGTGCGCGAAGGTCTGGCGAAGATCGCTTCGGACAACCGCACCACCGGCACCGACGCCGAAAACAAGGCCGTGGTGCAGGGCAGCCTCGCGTACTTCGGCACCTACAGCGTGAACGACAAGGACCAGAGCATCGACATGAACATCGCGGCGAGCACCTATCCCAACTTCGACGGACAGAAGCAGGGGCGGCGCTACGTACTCGCGGGCGACGAGCTCACGATCACCAACCCGGCGGCGTCCGGCGGGGGCGCAGCGGTCCAGGTGTGGAAGCGGGTGAAGTAGGTTTCGAGCCGCTGCCGAATCAATCAGCGCCGCGCGGCGTGTTCCTTGGCCGGCGCCCTGCCGGCTTGGCCGCGGGTTTTTCGACTTCGATCTTCGGCGAAGGGTCACCCGACCACGTCAGGCGATACGCGTCGCCGCGGCGGACGTTCGCGACGACTGCCGGCCTGAAGCACGCGAGATTGGTCCCGCGCGAGCGGCGTGCGCTCGGATAGATCACGCCGACCGAGCCATTCTCCATCAGCCGCGCCGCGAGCCGCTGCGATGCGGCATAGCTCGACGCATCGAGACACCGCGCGAAACGCGGGTCCTTGCGGATGTCGTGAAACGCGCCCGTGAAATCGGCGAGCAGGGTTTCGTACGTGACGCTGTCGTCGAAGCGGTCGATCTCCTGGTACTCGACGCTCTTGTGAAAAGCGACTTCGGCGAGCGCGGTCTGCGGTTCGAACGAGCAGTACCACGCGCCGCGCTCGGGGCCGTTGAAGCGGCTGCCTTGCGGGTGGGCATAGGTGAATGCCGCGTTGACGAGGCTCGCGTTGGGAATGCCGAAAACCAGCTCGTCTATGCCGATACCCGCAGAGAGGCCGCGCTCCCCGCGCAGCCGTTCGTTCGTGGCGTTGTCGAGCTCGAAGAGATCGGCCAGGTGCGCATCGTCCTCGGCGATACCGGTGAGCACCGAATCCTCGCGCGCCGCAAAGCGCGTGGGAATGAGGCGGCAGGTGTCGAACTGCCGGAGGCGTGTGGTTCGGGGAAGCGGCGGACTCATGAAAAGCGGCCTTCGGCAGTGCGTAGCAAAATCAACCCCCGCGGCGTGCGTCCAGGAGCTTGCGCACCGTCTGCATCGCGAGCAGCCCGCCGCCGATCATGTAGGCGAGCGCCGTCCTGCCGCCGAAGATCGCATTGCTGTTGGGCAGGTTGACCCACTCGTCGGCGAGCGTGTCGCCGTACAGGATGTGCAGCGCCTTGTAGATGCCGGTCAGATAGGAGATGCGGGTGATGCGGTCGACTTCGAGCACGCGGTCGGGGTTCTTCTTCCACTCGTAATACGCGCTGCTCGAGAGTCCGCCGAGGAGCTCGCGCGCGTCCTCGTCGCGGACCTTCCAGCGCTCGGCGATCCTGAAGAAGCCGCGCAGCGCCGAGCGCGAGCGCCTGTCCAAGTCCGCGCTGCAGGGCTTTTTCAAGCTGGTGGCGGCCTGGCGCCTGCGCGACGACGACGCGCGCGAACTGCTCGGCGGGCTCTCCTCGTCCACCTTCTACGAGTGGAAGAAGAACCCCGAGCGTGTGCTCGAAGTCGACCGCATCACCCGCATCTCCTACCTGCTCGGTATCTACAAGGCGCTGCACATCCTGTACGGCGACAAGCTGGCCGACGAGTGGGTCGCCCTGCCCAACAAGAACCCCATCTTCGGCGGCCGCACGCCGCTGTCGCAGATGCTGGCCGGCGGCCTGCTCTCGATGCAAACGGTACGCAAGCTGCTCGACGCGCGGCGCGGAGGCCTCTGACCTTGACGGTCTTCCCCACACTGACGCCGCTGCGCCAGTTCGACACCTGCCGCCTGATTCCCTCGCGCTTCGCCGACGCCGAGGACTCGGTGCTCGCGCCGCTGGCCGACCACGAAGACACGCTGCGCGACCTGTTCGAACTCGATAACGCGACCAACGAGCGGCTGCGCGGCGAGTATGGCGGCCTGCCCGGCATCGGCGTCGATGAGCTGGTGTTCGGCGTGCCCAATTTCCGCATCATCAACGCGGCCTATACCTACCCGCGGCCGGAAGGCAGCCGCTTCAACGACGGCGAACGCGGCGCGTGGTACTGCGCCTTCGAGCCCGCGACCGCGCTGGCCGAGATCACCTTCCACAAGACCGTCGAGTACCAGGAGATCGGGCGCTTCGACGACAGCGTGAGCTACCAGACCTTGCTGGCCGATTTCACCAGCGGCTTCCACGACCTGCGCGGCATGAAGGCGTATGCCAAATACCTCGACCCGGCCAGCTACGTCGCATCGCAACAGTTCGCCGCGCAGTTGCTGGAGGCGGGATCGATGGGCGTGATCTATCCGAGCGTGCGGCGCGCGGGCGGCACCAACCTCGCCTGCTTCCGGCCCGCGCTGGTGGGCAATGTGCGCAAAGGCCAGGCGTATCGCTTAACATGGGAGGGTTCGCCGATACCCGCGGTCGAACCCCTGTGAACCACGTAGACGATTTATGAAGACCAAGCCTGAAAACGACACCGACCTGCGCATCAAGATCAACCGCGAGACCGCCCGCCTGCCGTGGTCTGAGCTGCAGCGCCACTTCGCGCAGGGAACGGTGATTTATGTGAGCGAAGCGCTCGACCTGGTCGACGTCGCGGTGCGCATTTCGCACGACGACAAGGAGAGCATCGCGCGCTGGATGGCCGACGGCAAACTGGCCAAGGTGTTGGACGCGCAGGCGCAGGCGTGGTCCGAAGCGGATGCGGTGTTGTGGACGTCGGTGGTCAGTCCCTTCGTGCTGGTGCAGCCGGCGCGCGCTGACGGCGGATAACGCTGCGCTCATCCGCCCTACGGAAACCGCGCGTGCGCGACGACACGGGCACGGTGCGCATGGCGTAACGCGGCGACGCCGAATATTGCGCGTATGGACGGGCGCGGGCACGGCGTAACGCGGCGACGCC
>JAQGNC010000361.1 GCA_028292065.1 Betaproteobacteria bacterium | reverse complement strand
CGTGCTTGCCGGGTTGTTTGAAATCGGGTGGGCGATCGGACTCAAGTACACGGAAGGCTTCACACGCCTGTGGCCCACTGTCGGCACGGTGCTCGCAATGGCGATCAGCGTCGTCCTGTTAGGCATCGCGATGAAATCACTTCCGATCGGCACCGCCTATGCAGTCTGGGTCGGTGTCGGCGCTGTCGGTACGGCGATACTCGGGATCGTGTTGCTCGGCGAGCCCGCGAATGCAGGCCGGGTACTGAGTCTCGCGCTCATCGTTGCAGGGATTGTCGGTCTGAAAATCGCGACGCCCGCCTGACGATTCATACCCGCCGACGCTGCTGCGGTACTACTTTGTTATGATCGCCCGTCACCCACCGCAACTTCTCCAATGCGCTTCTCCTTCGGTTTACTTGGTCTTGCGCTGTGCACGTGTGCCGGCCTGGCGGCGGCTGCCGAGAGCTATCCTTCGCGCCCGCTGCGGATCGTCGTCCCATTCGGGCCGGGCGGCGTGGGCGACCTCACCGCGCGCGTGCTCGCGCAGAAGCTTTCGGAGTCGATGGGACAGCAGGCGATCATCGACAACCGCCCGAGCGCAGGCGGTGTCGTGGCAGCCGAGATGGTGGCAAAAGCGGAGCCCGACGGACACACCCTGCTGCTGCTCAACAACCAGCAGGCGCTGAGCGTCTCGCTGTTCAAGTCGCTGCCGTACGATCCGCTGCGCGACTTTCAGCCGATCTCCACCGTCGGCAGCTTCAGTCTCGCGATCCTCGTCGCGCCGGGCTCCCCGCTCAAATCGCTGAAGGAGCTCATTGCGCAGGCGAAAGCGGCGCCCGGCAAAATGACCGGCGGCACGATCAACGTCGGCGCCTCGCAGAACCTCGCCGCCGAGCTCTTCAAATCGAGCGCAGGCATCAACGTGCTGATCGTCCCTTACAACAGCACGCCGGCCCTCGTAGGCGCGCTGCGCGGCAACGACGTGCAGTTCGCGCTCGAGATTCTCGCGCCGATCATCGGTCAGGTGAAAGCGGGTGCGTTGCGTGCCCTCGCCGTGACGACCCCGGCGCGCACCTGGCTACTGCCCGACGTGCCTACGGTCGCGGAGTCCGGCGTGCCCGGTTATGAAGTGACGTCATGGAACGGTCTCGCCGTACCGAGCAGGACGCCGCGCGCCCGCGTCGACCGCCTCAACCAGGCGGTCGTGGCCGCGCTCGGTTCCGCGGACGTGAAGCAGCGCTTCCATGACATCGGCGTCGACCCGCTCCCGAGCACGCCCGAAGCATTCAGCGCGCATCTGAAGTCCGAGATCGCGAAATGGCAAAAAGTCATCGAACAGGCAAAGATCCCGAAACAATGAAACCCCAGCTCGCGCCCGATCCCAACCCGGTCAAGCCGAAATACACGCCGCCGCCCGGCGCGTGCGATGCGCACTGCCATATCTTCGGTCCCGGCGAGCGCTTCCCGTACGCGCCGAACCGCACCTACACGCCCCCGGATGCAGGCAAGGAAACGCTCAAAGCGCTTCATGAGCATCTCGGCTTCTCGCGCGCGGTGCTCGTGCAGGCGAGCTGTCACGGCCGCGACAACAGCGCCATGGTCGATGCGATGGAATGGTCGAAAGGGGCGTGGCGCGGCGTCGGGATGGTCGACGCGAGCGTGAGCGACCGCGAGCTCGAGCGCCTGAACACCGCCGGCGCGCGCGGCGTTCGCTTCAACTTCGTCGCGCACCTGGGCGGCGCGCCCGATCTCGCGCAGGTGAACGAAGTCATCGCACGCATCGCCCCGCTGGGCTGGCACGTCGAGCTCCACCTCGACGCGCACGATATCGCGACGTACCGCGACTTCCTCGAGAAGCTGCCGGTGCCTTTCATCATCGATCACATGGGGCGCGTCGAAGCGCGCCTCGGGCTCGAGCAGCCGGCTTTCAGGCTGCTTCTCGACCTGGTGAAGACGAACGAGCGCGCGTGGGTGAAAGTCAGCGGCGCCGAGCGCGTGTCCTCTACGGGCAAGCCTTTCCGGGACGCGATTCCGTTCGGACGTGCCCTCGTCGAAGCCGCGCCCGATCGCATGCTCTGGGGCACCGACTTCCCGCATCCGAACGTGACAGAGATGCCGAACGACGGCGAGAGCGTCGACCTTTTCGCGGAGATGGTTG
The DNA here is from genome assembly GCA_028292065.1 of Betaproteobacteria bacterium. Lineage (GTDB taxonomy): Bacteria > Pseudomonadota > Gammaproteobacteria > Burkholderiales > SG8-41 > JAQGMV01. Next base: position 789 of record JAQGNC010000361.1, on the reverse strand, counting down.
CCGACGACGCGGTGCGCACCAGGATACTGGTCGATAATCCGGTGAAGCTCTACTGGAGCTAGCTTCGCAGGCCGCGAGGCTCCTCCAGGCAAAGGATATGAAAATCACCGCATCGTGGGAGCACAGCGCGGCCCGCCCTACCGGCCATCCTCCACGGTTCGCGCCGCTCGCGTAGTGCCGGTAGCACGCGGTATTCCGCTTCGAGCGCACGCGTAGGGTGCCCGCCCCGCTGCTCGGGACCCGGGACATGTCGATTTCCCCTGAGCCCGTTCGACTATCGATCGATACACCCGCTCTCGGTCCTCATTGAACCTGAAAGGAGACTCCATGCCACACCCCATCCCATACCTCGGTTTCAACGGCAATTGCGCGGAAGCGATGCGTTTCTACGAGCGCGCGCTCGACGCAAAGATCGAAATCATGATGAGCGGCGCCGATTCGCCCATGGCCGCGCAGATACCGAAGGAATTCGCAGGCCGCATCCTGCATGCGCGGCTGGCATTGAAGGACGGCGGCCTGCTCTTCGCCGGCGACACGCCTGCGCATATGCCTTACGAGGGCATCAAAGGCGTGTCAGTCACGCTCAATTACGACACGATTGCAGAGGCGCAGGCGGTGTTCGATGCACTGGCGGAAGGCGGCCGCGTGACGATGCCCATGCAGCCTGCGTTCTGGGCCCGGACGTGGGGCATGCTCGTCGACAGGTTCGGAACGCCGTGGATCGTCAACGGCGAGATGCTACCCATGTGAGCGGCGCTGCCGGGGCCGGCGGCGGCGGCGCGCGATGAG
>JAQGNC010000359.1 GCA_028292065.1 Betaproteobacteria bacterium | reverse complement strand
TTGGCGTACTTCCTGAAACGCCGAGAGCTCTAAAGTGACATTTACCATGCGGTCCAGCTCGATCGCGACGCCGCAGGGACACGCCCCGGCCAGCCGCATCATCACGACCGACTCGAGCACAGAAGTGCCCGCGGAGATGACGTCGTCGACGATCAGGACCCGCCCCCCGAGCGGCGCCCCGATGACGGTGCCGCCTTCGCCGTGATCCTTGGCTTCCTTGCGGTTGAACGCGAAGGGCAGGTCGCGGCCCCAGTCGTCCAGCGCCACCGCAATAGCGGCAACCAGCGGAATACCTTTATAGGCCGGGCCGAAAAGCATGTCGAAGCCCACGCCCGAGGCGAGGATGGCTTTCGCGTAGAATTGCGCGAGCTGTTTCAGGGCCGCGCCGTGGTTGAACAGGCCCGCGTTGAAGAAATACGGCGACGCCCGCCCCGCCTTGGTCTGGAACTCACCGAAACACAGCACTTTCTCCGCGACTGCGAAACGAATGAACTCCTGGCGGAAATCGGCTGGCATCTGAGGCGCCTTGTTTAGCGGAGCGCCGGCTTGAAGCCGCCGCACCTTTTGATGGGGCGCCGGGTCGAGCGGCCGCCCCTTTTTCGACTGGGCGCCGGCCTGAACCCGCCGCCCCTAAATTGACCGGGCGAGTCGGCATCGCGCCGCACGCCGCTCACTTGTAATGCTCAGAATTATAACGCTGAACCTCAACGGCATCCGCTCCGCCGCCCGCAAGGGATTCCATACCTGGCTCGCCAGGAGCCGTGCCGACATCGTGTGCGTGCAGGAGCTCAAGGCGCATCACGGCGACCTCACCGACGAAGTGAAGCGCATCGGCAGGCTCGAAGGCCACTTCCACTGCGCCGAGAAGAAAGGCTACAGCGGCGTCGGCATCTACACGCGGCACGCGCCCGACCGCGTCGTCGAAGGGCTCGGCATCCCCGACATCGATCGCGAAGGGCGCTACCTGCGCCTCGACTTCGGCAAGCTCTCCGTCATTTCGCTCTACAAGCCTTCGGGCTCGAGCGGCGAAGAACGCCAGAAGGTGAAATTCGCCTTCATGGAACGCTTCTTTCCGCACCTGAAAAGCCTGCGCGAGGAAGGGCGCGAGATCGTGCTGTGCGGCGACTGGAACATCGCCCACCGGGAGATCGATCTGAAGAACTGGCGCGGCAACCGCAAGCATTCGGGTTTCCTGCCCGAGGAGCGCGAGTGGCTCACGCGCGTCTTCGACGAGCTCGGCTGGGTCGACGTGTTTCGCTGCGTCGACTGCCGCCCCGACCAGTACACGTGGTGGTCGAACCGCGGCCAGGCGTGGGCGAAGAACGTCGGCTGGCGCATCGATTACCACATCGCGACGCCGGGACTTGCCGCGAAGGCTACGCGCTGTGCGATCTACAAGGACGAACGCTTCTCGGACCACGCGCCGCTGACGATCGACTACGACTATGCGCTCGAGTAGGCCCGCCGGCGGGCTGCGTCAGTATCTCGAGCCTGCGCCGCTGGCGGCGCTGTTCCTCGGCATATCGTCGGGGTTCACCTTCGCGATGATCGGCGCGACGCTCACGACCCGCCTCGCGCAGCATGGCATCACGAAAAGCGCGGTGACGGCGTTCGCGCTGACCTTCCTCGCCTACAACCTGAAGTTCCTGTGGGCGCCGCTCGTCGACAACGTGCGCTTGCCGCTCATCGGTCGCTTCGGGCAACGGCGCAGCTGGCTGTGGCTCACGGGCGTGCTGGTGATGGCGGCGGTGGCTTTCCTCGGCGTCGCCGATCCCGCAGCGAATCTGTATCTGGTCGCGGTAGCGGCTATCGCGGTCGGTATCGCCGGGGCTACTTTCGACATCATCATCGACGCTTACCGGATCGAGCTCCTCGAAGCGCGCCAGCTCGGCGTCGGATCGGGCATGTCGCAGTACGGCTGGCGCATCGGTGCATCGGCTGCCGGCGCGCTCGCGCTCGTGCTCGCCGTGCGCTTCGGCTGGCCGACCGCCTATCTCGCGTGTGCGGTCTTTGCACTGCCGGCGATGCTCGTCGGCGTCGTGATGGGGGAGCCGACCCGCCACCGCGAGCCTGCGAGAACGCACGGCGTGCTCGAGGCGGTCACCGCCTATTTCAGCCCGCTTGCCGAGTTCCTGAGGCGCCAGGGCGCTGTCGTGGTGCTCGTCTTCGTGCTCATCCACAAGATCGGCGACACGCTCGCGAACCTCAGCCTGCGCCTGCTATTCCAGGATCTCGGCTTCACCAACGACGAGGTCGCGTTCTACGACATCGGTGTCGGTTTCGTCGCCCTGCTCGCCGGCGTGTTCGTCGGCGGCATCCTGTACGAGCGGCTCGGCATGAAACGCTCGGTACTGGTGAGCCTCATCCTGATGGCCGTATCGAACTTCGGCTTTGCGGCGCTCGCCGCCGTCGGGCACACCAACCTCGGCATGGCGGCGGCGGTGGCGTTCGAGAATTTCGCGAGCGGCATCGGCGGCGTGACGGTCGTCGCTTACCTCTCGGCGCTGTGCAACCTGCGCTTTACGGCGAGTCAGTACGCGCTGCTCTCCGCGCTCGCGAGCATCGCCGGCCGCGTGTTCACCGGCACGAGCGCGGGGGCGCTGATCGAAGCGGTCGGCTACGTGAACTTCTACATTCTGACCACCGTCGTCGCGGTGCCGGGCGTGGTCGTGTTCTGGCTGATGATGCGCTCAGGCCTGGCGGATCTCTCCGTCGGCTCGGCGGGCAACGATCACGCCAAGAACGGATGAAGGCGCAGGTGACCTGGCCGCGCTGCCGCCACATCACTTCTGCCGGGTGCTCCCGAAGTGATACACCGCCAGCGCCCCCAGCAAATTCGGCAGGAGCCCGACGGCTTTGCCGTGCGTGAGCACCTTGCGCTCGAGGATGCGGATGTCGCGCTCGGCGCAGAAGCGCTCGAAATCGGCGATCGCGCAAAGGTGCACGTTGGGCGTGTCGAACCACTCGTAAGGCAGGTTCTCGGAGACCGGCATGCGGCCTTTCATGACCTCGAGGCGGTTTTTCCAGTAACCGAAATTCGGGAAGGTGACGATCCCTTCGCGGCCCACGCGCAGCATCTCGCGCACGATGATCTCGCTGTTCTTCATCGCCTGGATCGTCTGCGAGAGCACGACGTAGTCGAACGAGTTGTCCTCGAAACCCGAAAGCCCGCGCTCGAGGTCGCTCTGCACCACGTTCACGCCGTTCTTCACGCACGCGAGGATGCTCGCGTCGTCGATCTCTACGCCGTATCCGCGCGTGTCGCGCGTGCGCTGGAGGTAGCGCAGCAGGGTGCCGTCGCCGCAGCCCAGGTCGAGCACGCTCGAGCCCATCGCGATCCAGCCCGCGATCGCCGCGAAATCCGGGCGCTGGCGCCCCATGCCGTTGCCGGCGCTCATGCTTCGAGCTCCGCCGCGATGCGCTCGAAATACGCGGCGACCAGGCGGTGATAGCGCTCGTCGTCGAGCAGGAAAGCATCGTGTCCGTGCGGCGCTTCGATTTCGGCGTAAGTGACGCGCCCGCGATTGTCGAGCAGCGCTTTCACGATCTCGCGCGAGCGCTCGGGTGAAAAACGCCAGTCGGTGGTGAACGAGACCACGAGGAAAGCCGCCTTTGCGCGCGCGAGCGCTGCCGAGAGGTTGCCGCCGTACTCGAAAGCCGGATCGAAATAATCGAGCGCCTTGGTGATCCGCAGGTAGGTGTTCGCGTCGAAATACTCGGAGAACTTGTCGGCCTGGTAGCGCAGGTAGGACTCGATCTGGAACTCGGTGTCGAACGAGTACGAGAGCTTGCCGTTCTTCAACTGGCGGCCGAATTTCGCCGCCATTTCGTCGTCCGACAGGTAGGTGATGTGCCCGACCATGCGCGCGACTCGCAAACCGCGCTGCGGCTTGACCCCGTGCTCGTAGTAATCGCCGCCGTGGAAATCGGGGTCGGTGACGATCGCCTGGCGCGCGACTTCGTTGAAAGCGATGTTCTGCGCGGACAGGTTGGGCGCGCACGCGATCACCACCGCGTGACGCAGCATCGACGGATAGCTGATCGTCCATTGCAGCGACTGCATCGCGCCCAGGCTCCCGCCCATGACCGCGGCGAAACGCTCGACGCCGAGCTGCTCCGCAAGGCGCGCCTGCGCGGCGACCCAGTCCTCGACCGTCACCATCGGAAAGCGCGCACCCCATTTCTTGCCGGTTTTCGGGTCCACGCTGCAAGGACCGGTCGAGCCGTGGCACCCGCCGAGGTTGTTGACGCCGATGACGAAGAAGCGGTCGGTGTCGACCGGCTTGCCCGGCCCGATCATGTTGTCCCACCACCCGATGCTCTTGGTGTCGTCCGCGTAATACCCCGCGACGTGGTGAGACGCGTTGAGCGCGTGGCAGACCAGCACCGCGTTCGAGCGCTGCGCGTTGAGCGTGCCGTAGGTCTCGTACGCGAGCTCGTACTCGTCGATGACCGCGCCGCTTTTCAGCTTGAGCGGCTCGGTGAAGCGCGCGATGCGCGGCGTGACGATCCCGACCGAGCGGCCGTCAGGCGCGTTATTGATGACGCTGTCCAAGGGGATGAAAGTCTCCTGCTCCAAAACAAAAAACCCGGTGCGCTTGCACCGGGTTTCGAGAGACTTCAGGGCATCTCTTTAGCCGGATTTATTACGCGCCCGCAAGCTGATTCAAATCGGCGCGACAAACTGGGGCAACCTTACCGAGGGGGGGCGGGGTTGTCAACGCGGCGGGGTCGTGGACAGGGATGAGGGGTGAGGGATGAGGGCAAACCCACCCCCATCCCAACCTTCCCCCTGAGGGGGAGGGGACTACAGGCGCAGCGCGCCTGCAAGGCTCTTATTGCCGCCCGGAGTCATCGCTCCAGGATCAGGGTCCCCTCCCCTTCAGGGGGAGGGACAGGGTGGGGGTGGGTTGCCCTTCACCCTTCACCCTTCACCCTTCACCCTTCACCCTTCACCCTTCACCC
>JAQGNC010000345.1 GCA_028292065.1 Betaproteobacteria bacterium | reverse complement strand
CAGTTGCATCGGGATGTTGCCGGCTGCAGCCGGAGCGATCGCAAGCTGCTTGCCCGTCACCTTGCTGCCATCCATGTGCTCCCACGTTGGTCCGCCGTAGTACTTGCCGACCTGTTTGCCGCTCATGTCCTGGAGCTGTGCGTCAGGCCCGGTGAAGACCCATTCGAACGCGTCGGTCGAGCCGGTTTTGGCGCGGCATTCGTAACTGAGCAGGCCCACGCCTTTGAGCGACATCGCGGGATTGCTGCCCGCGGGCACTGCGACTGCTGCCGGAACGTCGGGTGCCGACATCGCCGACATCACGGCGCCGGACATGGCGAGCAGCAGCGGTGCGGCGAGCAGGGGAAGGCGTTTACTGAGGTTCATGGTTTTCTCCGTTGTGGTTATTGATGACTGGGCGACGTGACACGAATCGCGCCGCCCGTGGTTCGTATACGAGCGGGGCGGCGCTTTGGATGTGGGAAACACGTGGCTGCGTCGGCCGCGGGCTGGCGAGCGCGGCTAAAGCATTGAATTGGCGGACAACTGCCGGCACGGATACACTCGCTAAAACGCGATCGGGGACATCCAGTCGCATCCTTCAGACGTATGCACAGGGTTGCAGCAGTCGAACGCGCCCGATCGGTTCACACGAATGCTCGACGATCAGCAAATCAAGCGGTTGTTATTGCGTGCCGGCGCGCGGGACGAAGGCTCGGCGGAAGCGTTCGAGCGCCTGTACAGGCTGTGCGCGCCGCTGCTGCTGGGCGTTGCACAGCGCGTGGTCGGCCGGCGTGAAGTCGCGGAGGAAGTGTTGCACGATGCGTTCGCAGGAATCTGGCGCAAAGCCGAGAGCTTCGACCCGCTCGCGAACCAGCCGGTGGCGTGGATGGTTGCCATCGTGCGCAACCGCGCGATCGACGTGAGGGCGAGCCACGACGTTTCGCGCGTCGATTCGTATCACGACACCCTCGACAGCGATCCCGACGGGTCGCTCGATCGGCTGTTCGAATGGAGTCCCGGCCCCGACGAAAACGAAGACCGGCGCCGCGCGGTCGGCTGGCTGCGCGACTGCCTGTCGAAGCTTCAGGCCGTGGAACGCCAGGCCCTCGTGCTCGCCTACCAGCACGGCCTGAGCCACGGCGATCTCGCCGCGCACCTGCAGAAGCCGCTCGGCACCGTGAAGACCTGGGTGCGCCGCGGGATGGAAAGCCTGCGTAGCTGCGTCGAGACACGTATGGGAACGGGGCGATGAGAATCGAGAGCAGTCCCGCGCTCGACGCGTTGTGCGGTGAGTACCTCATCGGCACACTGCAGGGCTCCGCCCGCCGCCGCTTCGAGCGCGCGCTGCGCGAAGAGCCGCGAGTGGCTTTGCGGCTCGAACACTGGCGCACGACGATGGCGCCGAGGTACTCGCCCGCGATCGCAGTGCAGCCGTCGCCGCAGGTGTGGAAGCGGCTTCAGGCGGAGCTGGGGCTTTCGCGGTATCGAACCCCGCTGCTGCGCCGCCTCGGCCTGTGGCGCGCGCTCGCAGCCGGGGCGATGGCCGCCCTCGTGGCCGGTATCGCGGTCGAGGTGTTGAAGCCGGTACCGACCGAGCCCGCGGCCGTCACCATCGCACAGCTCGAAGGCCAGGCGGATGTCGCGCGAGTAACCGCCGCACTCTCGCCTGACCGGAACACCCTGCAGCTGCACGCGGCGCGTCCGGTGCTGGCAGGTCCTGCGCAGAGCTATGAGCTGTGGCTCATCCCGGCCGAAGGCGGCGCGCCGCTGTCGCTCGCGGTGCTCGGCAACCTCGATGCGCGAGTGCCGGTGGCGCCCGCACACTCGAAGCGCCTGGTGCCGGGCGCCAAGCTCGCGATCAGCGTCGAGCCCGCCGGCGGGTCGCCGACCGGCGCGCCGACCGGACCGGTGATCATGGCGGGGCAGATAGAGATCTAGGATGAGGGATGAGGAATGAGGAATGAGGGAGGAGGGAGGAGGCGCGACTGGCGATCAGCCCAAGTTGTCATCGCGAGGAGCGATAGCGACGTGGCGATCGCGTGGCGCACGTAAAAGCACGCCGTTCGCAACGAGATTGCTTCGTCGCTGTCGCTTCTCGCAATGACAAGCGTTGAGGCTGGGTGGGTTCGTCGCCTACCGCGCCGAGTTTGTCATCTGGCGTTCACGAACGCCGCCACGTCTTCCAGCACCGGCGCGACGCGGCGAAACGGCGCGGCGAGCGCGCCGACCAGCCGCGTGTGACTTACGCCCGGATAAACTATTTCCTGCACCGGCACCCCGCTCTTGCGCAGGCGCGCGGCGAGACGCGCGCTGTTGCCGGGGTCTACGGTGTGATCGGCGTCGCCGGTGACGAGCAACGCCGGCGGATCGCCGGCTGACGCGAAGTGGATCGGCTGGGTCGTCGGCGCGGTGTCGGGGAACCCGAACACCGCTTTGGTGATCTCGCCTGTGAGCGGCAGGAAGTCGTAAGGGCCCGCCAGACCGATGAGCCCGCGTATGCGCCGGCGGTCGACGTTGGCGGCGCGCAAATACTCCGGATCGAGGGCGAGCATCGCTGCGTTATAAGCGCCCGCGGAGTGGCCCATGAGGAACACTCGCGACGGGTCGCCGCCGAATTCGGCGATGTGCTCGAAAGTCCAGCGCACCGCGGCCGCGCAGTCGTGCAGGAAATCAGGGAAGCGCACTTCAGGATAGAGGCGATAGTCCGGTATCACCGCGACGATGTCTTTCGATGCGAGGGCTTCGCCGGCGAATAGATAGCCGCCGCGCTCGCCCGCGTTCCAGTTGCCGCCGTAGAAGAAGATCACGACCGGACGCGGCGTCGTCGTGCTTGCCGGCTGGTAGACGTCGAGCGCCTGCCGCGGGTGCTGCCCGTAGTGCAGGTCTTTCGTGGCGCGATACGTCCCCGAAGGGACGAGGCCGTTGACGACGGCAAGCGGCGAACAGCCGGCGAGGAGAGCGGAGCCTGCGAGCGCGCGCAGGAAGCCCCGCCTGTTTACGGTCGAGCGAATCATGGAGGTCCCGGGAGTGACTGCTGTTGCGTGCTATACGGGCGAGACCTCGTGGCGGATGCAGTGGTGCGCCGGTCTTACCGGCGGCGCGACGGGCGACGGATCAGCGCGTGATGCGCCCGATCATCCATGCGGCGGCAAACGCCACCGCGACCGCCTGCAAAGGTTTCTCCTGCACGTACCGCATTGCGCCCTCGAAACGCTGCTGCTGTTCGGCGATGACGCCTTCCGCTTTCGCGGGAAGGGCTGCCGCCGCCTCCGCGGCTGAATGCACCGCTTCCGAAAGGGGCGCGTGCGCCGATTGCGGCAGCAGCGAAACGACGGGGCTGACTTTACCGGCACCCGGTTCGGCTGCGTTCTCGGCTTTCTCGAGCACGTCGTGCACGGTCGAGACCGCGGCGCTCAGTACACTGGCGGGCTGAGCACTGTTTTCGCTGACTGCTGATCCGTTTTCCTGATTGTGCACACCTGGCTGCATGGTGCTCTCCTGATCGATGACCGAGCGGTTTGACTCGGCAAAGATAGCAAGCGATGTGCCTCGGAAGGGTCATCCGCGACTTCCGTCGTTCTGGCGCAGGCCCGTATCCAGTTTGACGTTAATGCGCTGAAAATGGATTCTGGATCACCTGCGCTACCGCGCGTCCAGAATGACGAACTACTCGAGGCCCGACTCCCGTCATTCTGGCGTAGGCCAGTATCCAGTTTGACGTTAATGCGCTGAAAATGGATTCTGGATCACCTGCGCTACCGCGCGTCCAGAATG